>CAKRLN010000144.1 GCA_934359535.1 uncultured Lachnospiraceae bacterium | reverse complement strand
GGAGAACGTGATCCGAAGCTTCTGATCGGCTATGACAGCTGTGATGATGCAGCCGTCTATCAGGTCAGTGATGAGCTTGCTATTGTGCAGACACTCGATTTTTTTCCGCCGATGGTGGAAGATCCGTACACCTTTGGAAAAATCGCAGCTGCAAATGCATTAAGTGATATCTATGCGATGGGCGGTGAGGTCAAGACGGCACTGAATATCGTATGCTTTCCGGAGCAGATGGATTTAAATATTTTAGGCGAGATTATGCGGGGTGGAGCCGAGAAGGTGCAGGAAGCTGGCGGAACGCTCGCCGGAGGGCACTCGATCAACGATACCGGGGTAAAATACGGACTTTCCGTGACCGGACTTGTGAATCCGAAAAAGATACTTGCCAATAATACCGGAAGGTTAGGTGATGCGTTGATCCTTACCAAAAAGCTTGGCGTTGGGATTATCTGTACAGCAGACCGCGTGAAGGAAGCATCGGCAGAGGCACTTGCAGGTGCCGTGGAATCGATGACAACCTTAAACAAATATGCAGCGGAAATTTTAAAAAAATATGCTGTTCATGCATGTACGGATGTGACAGGCTTCGGCTTTTTGGGGCATCTGCATGAAATGATGGGTGGAAAACAAAGCTGCCAGATTTTTGCAGATCAGGTTCCGGTATTTGACGAGGCACTTGCCTATGCGGATGAATTTCTATTGACTGCAGCAGGGCAGAGAAACCGTAACCATGTGCAGGATTTTGTTACCTTCCAGAATGTTCCGTTTGCAATGGAAGAAGTGCTTTATGACCCACAGACCTCAGGTGGACTGCTTGCCGCGGTAGAAGCAGCTGATGCCGATGCTGCCGTGGAAGAGTTAAAAAAAGCAGGACTTCCTGCCGCTGTTGTAGGAAAAATTACAGAGCGCGGAGGTGACAGAGAGATCCTTGTATGTGGATAGGATTCGCGGTTGCCTAGATTCAGGTTCGCTCGACCTAGAGGATGTCAAATGGAAAAAATGGGGTCCAAAATGCAAAATCAGCCCCAAAGTACCCCCAAAAGAGCGGGCAGAAGACATAAAATGGCAGAAAAAGGGATCTAAAATGCAAAACCAGCCCCAAAGTACCCCAAAAAGAGCGGGTAGAAGACATAAAATGGCAGAAAAAGGGATCTAAAATGAAAAACCAGCCCAAAAGTACCCCCAAAAGAGCAGGCAGAAGACATAAGATGGCAAAAAGTGGGCTCAAAGGTCCAGAAAAATCAAAAAACATAATTGAGAAGGAGAATAAGAATGATCACAGTAAATGCGATGGGAGACGCTTGTCCGATCCCAGTGGTAAAAACAAAAAATGCAATCAAAGCCTTAAAGCAGGAAGATTCTGTAAAAACACTCGTTGACAATGAAATCGCGGTACAGAATCTGACAAAAATGGCAGATCAGAAGGGCTATGAAGTAAATTCAAAAAAGCTTCGTGAAGGAGAATACGAAGTCCTTATGACAATCAGAGAGGACCAGCTGATCAAGGCAGATCCAGAAGATATGGAAGAAACAGAAGCGGTTATTTGTGCTCCGGATAAACGGAAGAAAAATACGGTTGTCGTGCTTTCTTCCTCTACAATGGGAACCGGGGATGACGAGCTTGGAGCAGTACTTATGAAGGGCTTCATCTATGCATTAAGTCAGCAGGACGAGCTTCCGGCTACAATCTTAATGTACAATGGAGGCGCAAAAATCCCATGTGGCGAATCGCCATCAATCGAGGATCTTCGTTCCCTTGAGGCACAGGGCGTTGAGATATTAACGTGTGGCACCTGCTTGAACCACTATGGTCTGACTGGGCAGTTAAAGGTCGGAGAGGTGACAAATATGTATGTGATCACCGAGAAGATGACACAGGCAGATCTGATCGTAAAGCCTTAAGGAGCGTCATATGCGGCAGAAAAAGGATACACTTATTATTTCATTTCCAACAACAACAGCGGCTATGCGTATGGAAAAATGTGCAGCAAGCCATCAGGTTCCGGGACGTCTGATACCGCTTCCAACCGAAGTGTCCGCCGGATGCGGACTTGCGTGGAAAGCAGATCCCAGTGAACGGGAAGTGGTGTTATCAATGATTCAGACGGAGCAGATTGAATTTGAAGCCGAGCAGATTCTATATTGTTGAAACATTATGTTAAATGAAAAACAAAGAAGGTAAGAGCATGGAGAGACAATACAAAATTTTTGTAAGAGGCGGCGGCGACCTGGCAACTGGAACGATTTATTCCTTATGGAGAAGCGGCTTTCAGGTGCTGGCACTGGAAACTGCACATCCGGCGGCAATCCGCAGACAGGTTTCCATCAGTGAAGCGGTCTATCAAAAAGAGACCTGCGTTGAGGGCATGAGGGCAGTGCGTATCGCTTCCTATGAGGAGGCAAAAGCTGTCTGGGCACAAGGAGCCGTACCGCTTCTTGTGGATCCGGCAGCAGATTGTGTGAAAACACAGAAACCGGACGTACTTGTGGACGCAATTCTGGCAAAGAAAAATCTCGGAACAGACCGCACAATGGCACCGCTTACCATTGCACTTGGGCCAGGGTTTACGGCAGGTGTGGAAGTGGACTATGTCGTTGAGACAAAGCGCGGACATAATCTTGGCAGGATCATTACAGAAGGAACCGCGGTACCAAATACCGGAATTCCGGGAATGATCGGAGGTTACGCGAAGGAACGTGTCATCCATGCTGCGGGTGAAGGGATTTTAAGAAATGTTGCTGCAATTGGAGATGTTGTAGAGAAAAATCAGGTCATTGCTGTAATTGAGAAAGAAAACGCAGACAGTAAAAAGGAGCAGATTCCTGTTACCGCCACGATCCCAGGCATTGTCCGTGGACTGATTCGGGATGGTTATCCGGTAACGAAGGGCTTTAAAATCGCAGACATTGACCCGCGAAAAGAGGAATTAAAAAACTGTTTCACAATCTCAGATAAGGCGCGCTGTATCGGAGGCTCAGTACTCTCCCTTGTTTGCCAGGATTATACGGGCAATTGCCTAAGCAGGATATTATAGGAAGGAGAATCTATGATCTATTTTGATAATGCGGCAACAACACTAGTCAAGCCGCCTGGTGTAATGGAAGCAGTAATGGATGCCATGCAGCATATGGGAAATGCAGCAAGGGGGGGACATGCCGCTTCCTTAAAAAGCAGCCGCATAGTCTATGAGACAAGAGAGCTGTTAGCAGAGCTTTTTCATGCGAAGGATGCATCCCGGATTGCATTTACGATGAATGCGACAGAGAGCTTAAATATGGCGATTGCAGGAACCTTATCACCAGGTGATCATGTGATCACAACAGCACTCGAACATAATTCGGTGCTTCGTCCGCTTTACCGGTTGCAGGAGCAGGGGCTTAGGCTTACGGTGCTTCCGGCAGATGAGAAGGGCTATATTTCCTATGATGCAATGGAAAAAGCGATTGCACAGGATACGAAAGCAGTTGTCTGTACCCATGCATCGAACCTGACCGGGAATGTATTGGATCTCGCAAAAATCGGAGCTATTTGTAAAAAGCATAAACTTCTTTTTCTTGTGGATGCCGCACAGACAGCGGGGATTCTTCCAATTGATGTAGAGAAGATGCAGATCTCCATTCTCTGTTTTACCGGACATAAAGGGCTTTTAGGACCGCAGGGAACCGGAGGCATCTATGTTGCACCGGGGGTGGAAATTATGCCGCTTATCGTTGGAGGAAGCGGCATTTTGTCCTATTCACAGACACAGCCCGACCAGATGCCGGAGCATCTGGAGGCTGGAACCTTAAACAGTCATGGAATTGCAGGACTTCATGCAGCGTTACAGTTTATTTTGGAAAAAGGGGTAGACCGCATCTGCCGTGAAGAATGGGAACTGACCAGATATTTTTATGAAGGAATCAAAAATATCCCGGATATCCGGATTTACGGAGCTCCGGAGGCTTTATTGCATGCTCCGGTGCTTGCAGTGAATCTTGGAACCTATGACTCTTCAATGGTAGCAGATGAGCTGATGGAGGACTACGGAATTGCGGTCCGCGCCGGTGCGCACTGTGCACCGCTTATGCATGAGGCACTTGGCACCAAAAGGCAGGGAGCTGTGCGGTTTAGCTTCTCGCAGTTTCATACGAAAGCGGAGCTGGACGCCGGGATCCGTGCACTTTGGGAGATGAGCCGGTAGGAAACACAGCCATTTATAAAATATATGGAAAGTACCGTTCACACGCGCCATTTGTATAGCATATGAAGTTACCGTTCACATGCGCCATTCGCAAAACGCACGTTCCGTGCTTTTCCGCTGTTACGCAGCTATTTTTGCTCATAAAAAGGCGCTCCCTTCGTCAAACCATAGAAGCCAGCCTCCTTATGCAAGCATAAAGGCTGCTTCTATGATTGACGAGTGAACTGTAACCATATGAAATCTTAAGAAAATCTTCTCAGCAGAAAAACTTTTCAAAAAGGCAGTGTTGTGCTAGAATAAAGTGAGCTTGGAATCCAGAAATTTACATACTGGTAGGAAGGTACTACTGGATTTCAATAGAATATATGGAATGTGTGAATATTAGGAGGAGCAGGAAACATGGATTTTATGAAGGAATACCAGAAATGGTGTACAGATCCTTATTTTGACAACGAGACAAAGGCAGAGCTTGAAGCAATTAAGGATGACAAGGCTGAGATCGAAGATCGTTTCTACCGTACCTTAGAGTTTGGTACTGGTGGTTTACGTGGGGTGATCGGTGCAGGAACAAACCGTATGAACATTTATACGGTACGTCAGGCAACACAGGGACTTGCAAATTATATCATCTCCCAGAATGCCCAGGCCAAGGGTGTTGCAATTGCACATGACTCAAGACGGATGTCAACTGAATTTACAGAGGAAGCAGCACTATGTCTTGCGGCAAACGGAATCAAGGCTTATGTATTCCCAAGTCTTCGCCCGACACCAGAGCTTTCCTTTGCAGTCCGTGAGTTAGGCTGTGTAGCTGGAATCGTGGTTACCGCAAGCCATAACCCACGCGAATACAATGGATATAAAGTATATTGGGAGGATGGCGCACAGATTACTCCTCCACACGATGGCAATATTATGGCAGAGGTTGCCAAGGTAACCTCATTTGATATGGTTAAGACCATGGACAAGGATGAGGCAGTAAAAGCCGGACTTTACAATGTGATCGGAGATGACCTCGATGAGAAGTATTTCGATGCATTAAGAAAACAGTCCATCCATCCGGAAATTATCAAAGAAGTAGCAAAAGACATCAAGATCGTTTATACGCCACTTCATGGAACAGGCTTACTTCCGGTCCAGAGAGTATTAAAGGATCTTGGCTTTGAAAATGTATATGTTGAGCCGCAGCAGGCTGTTGCTGATGGCAACTTCCCAACGGTTGCTTATCCGAACCCGGAAGATCCAAAGGCATGGGAGCTTGCATTAAAACTTGCAAAAGAAAAGGATGCTGACCTTGTTCTTGCAACAGACCCGGATGCTGACCGTCTTGGTGTATACTGCAAGGATACAAAGACAGGCGAATATGTAAGCTTTACCGGAAATATGTCTGGTATGCTGATCGCTGAATATATTCTCCGTGAGAGAACCGCAATGGGAACAATGCCAGAAAATCCGGCACTCGTTGAGACAATCGTTACAACCGACATGGCAAAAGCAATTGCGAAGGCTTACAATGTAAGACTGATCGAGGTATTAACCGGATTTAAATTTATCGGTGAGCAGATCCGTATTTTTGATGAGACAGGCTGCAACAACTATGTATTCGGTCTTGAGGAGAGCTACGGATGTCTGCCTGGAACCTATGCAAGAGATAAGGATGCTCCGGCAGCAGTTACAATGCTCTGTGAGGTAGCAG
>CAKRLN010000143.1 GCA_934359535.1 uncultured Lachnospiraceae bacterium | reverse complement strand
GGTCAATTCCGTATCCAATTCCACCTGTTGGAGGCATTCCGATATCAAGGGCATTTAAGAAGTCCTCATCGGTATGGTTAGCTTCCTCATCACCTGCAGCAAAGGCCGCTTCCTGAGCTGCAAAACGTGTTCTCTGATCAATTGGATCATTTAACTCTGAATATGCATTACACATCTCACGACCGTAAATAAACAGCTCAAAACGTTCTACATAATCCGGGTTTTCCGGTTTCCTCTTAGTTAGTGGAGAAATCTCTACCGGATGATCCATAACGAAGGTAGGCTGGATCAGCTTCTCTTCTACAAATTCCTCAAAGAACAGATTTAAAATATCGCCTCTCTCATGTCTCTCCTCATATGCTACATGATGCTCATCTGCAAGCTTCTTTGCCTCTTCGGTTGTATGAATCTCGTTGAAATCAACACCTGCATATTTCTTTACCGCATCAAGCATTGTGATTCTTTCAAATGGTTTTCCAAGGTCAATCATTTCCTCTGCATATGGAATGGTTGTTGTTCCACATACTTCCTGGGCAACATAACGGAACATATTTTCCGTAAGATCCATCATGCCGTAATAATCGGTATATGCCTGATATAACTCCATCAGTGTGAATTCCGGATTGTGTCTGGTATCGGTTCCTTCGTTACGGAATACACGACCGATCTCGTACACACGTTCTAATCCGCCTACGATCAGTCTCTTTAAGTAAAGCTCAAGGGAAATACGTAATTTTACATCCTCGTTCAGTGCATTAAAATGCGTCTCAAATGGTCTTGCTGCTGCACCACCGGCATTTGCAACAAGCATTGGAGTCTCAACCTCCATAAAGTTCTGTCCATCAAGGAAACGACGGATCGCACTGATGATCTGGGATCGCTTTACAAAGGTATCCTTTACATCCTGGTTCATAATAAGATCCACATATCTCTGGCGGTATCTGGTATCGGTATCGGTAAGACCGTGGTATTTCTCCGGAAGAATCTGTAAGCTCTTAGATAACAAAGTTACCTCTGTTGCATGGATTGAGATCTCTCCTGTTTTTGTTTTAAAAACAGTTCCTTTGATTCCTAAGATATCACCGACATCATATTTCTTGAAATCTTTATAGGAATCCTCTCCGATATTATCTCTTGCAACATAAGCCTGAATACTGCCCTTTAAATCCTGAACGTTACAGAAGGATGCTTTTCCCATAACACGTTTGAACATCATACGTCCGGCAATAGATACCTCTTTGCCTTCCATCTCATCAAACTGCTCTTTGATATCTGTTGTATGATTGGTCACATTGTATTTTGTGATCTGGAATGGATCCTTTCCATTCTGCTGTAACTCCTGTAATTTCTCACGACGAACCTGTAACAGCTGGTTTACATCCTGCTGTGCATTGTTCTGTCCATTTTTCTGCTCTGCCATTGTTTCCTCCGTTCTTACCGCCGACGGGCGTCAGCTGTATTATTCTATGTTTGAACGCTGGATCTCAAGTACCTTGTACTCTAACTCTCCAGCCTGTGTCTCAACTGTTACTACATCTCCGACTTTCTTGCCAAGTAATGCTTTTCCTACCGGTGACTCATTGGAGATTTTTCCTTTTAAACTGTTTGCTTCTGTAGATCCTACGATCTTATACTCCAATTCCTCATCAAATTCACAATCCAAAATGCGAACCTTGCATCCAATGCTGATTGCATCTAAGTTTACTTCCTCTTCTACAACAACCTCTGCATTTTTAAGGATCTTCTCGATCTGCTCGATACGTGCTTCAATATCACGCTGCTCATCTTTTGCTGCATCGTACTCTGCATTCTCGGATAAATCTCCCTGCTCACGAGCTTCTTTAATCTTCTGGGAAATTTCTTTACGTTTTACTACTTTTAAGTCTTCTAACTCATCTTCAAGTTTTCTAAGACCTTCATAGGTCAAAATGTTTTTCTTATCCATTCTTTTACCCTTCTTTTTTATTAATTCCCTCATCCAAGGCTTCCGGATGGGGGTAATTCGCCTAATTTAACCAATGTATTATATCCGAAAGCCCCTGGACTGTCAAGATATGCAGCAGCTTCCACCTCTTACCGCTTGAGCAGCTTTTCTAACTCCTCATAGCTTTCCACTGCATTGATCGCCACGCGTAATTTTGCAGAATTAGGATAACCTGCTGTATACCACGCCGCATGCTTGCGGATCTCCCGGATTCCAATATATTCCCCTTTAAAATCCAGCATCATTCTGGCATGCCGTAGAATCATATCCGTAACCGCCTCCACCGATGGCTTTCTTTTATGCTCTCCGGTTTTAAAATAATGAAGGATCTGCTCAAAAATCCATGGATTTCCCTGTGCCCCACGCCCGATCATAAAGCCGTCACATCCGGTCTGTTCCTTCATTGCAATCACATCCTCTGCTGTCAAAAGATCTCCATTTCCAATAACCGGGATGGATACCGCTTCCTTTACCTGACGGATAATGTCCCAGTCTGCTTTTCCGGAATAGAACTGCTCTCTTGTTCTTCCATGTACCGCAACTGCTGCTGCACCGGATTCCTGTGCAACCTTTGCCATCTCGACTGCATTGACATGCTCATCGTCGAAGCCTTTCCGGATTTTGACGGTGACTGGTTTTTTAATTGCTTTTACTGTCTTTTCAATAATCTCCCCGGCAAGGCGCGGATTTTTCATAAGCGCAGATCCTTCTCCGTTGTTCACGATCTTAGGTACCGGACAACCCATATTAATATCCAGAATATCAAACGGGCGGTCTTCAATCTCATGCGCGATCTGCGAGATAATATCCGGATCAGAGCCAAACAACTGCAGCGATACCGGATTTTCCCTTGGATTGATCTCTAAAAGTGCCTGTGTATTTTTATTTTTATAAAGGATTGCCTTTGCCGAAACCATCTCCATACAAAGAAGTCCTGCTCCTTTTTCCTTACAAAGTAAGCGAAATGGCAGGTCGGTTACTCCTGCCATAGGTGCTAATATTAAATTATTCTCTAAGGTTACATTGCCAATCTGAAGCGGCATAATCTTATTTTGTTCCATTGTTATTTTACCTTACGGTTCTGTTTCTTATACACACGGTAGATTCCCTGAAGCGTCAGGTTGGAATCATAGACATCAATACTGTTTGTCTCATTTGCAATAATACGTCCAAGTCCCCCAGTTGCAACAACCTTGATTTTTCCAAGTCCTGCTTCCTCTTGCATTTTACGGATGATATATTCCGTCTGTCCGATCTGTCCATACATCAGTCCTGCCTGCATACTGGTGATCGTCTCTTTTGCAAGAATACTTTGTGGCTTCTTAATCTCGATCTCTGGAAGCTTGGCTGCATCCTGCCAGAGTGCCTTTGCAGAAATCCGAATTCCAGGAGCTGTTACCCCACATAAAAATGCGCCACTTTCATCAACCAGATCATATGTTGTTGCAGTTCCATAGTCAATAACGATGACCGGTCCTCCGTAGACCTCATATGCTGCAACAGCATCTACAATACGGTCTGCACCGATCTGCTGTGGATTCTGCGTTACAACACGGATACCAGTCTTGATTCCAGCCTCCACAATAATTGGTTTAATATCAAAATACTTAATCAGTGCCCCCTCTAAGGAATGCATCACATTCGGAACAACCGAACAAATAATTGCATCTTTGATTTTATCACAGGAAATATTATTATTCTGGATCAGAGTCATAAGAATCATTGCATACTCATCCGATGTACGCGGCATCTTTGTTGTTATGCGAAAGCTTGCCTCCATCCGATCCTTTGTACTGTCAAATACTCCTACGGTTATATTTGTATTCCCAACATCAATTGTTAATACCATAATTTATTCCTCCTCATCAAAGCCTTCTCCAAGAAACATGATCCTGTAATAAGTCTCAACTGATTCTAAAAGATCACGTTTGGTATTCTGATACTGTTTGATCTTCAATACACTGCCAATCTCATCATACAGAATATCGTCTTCATTGCAGGAGGTTCGAAATTCCAGCTCTCCATCCTCATTGAATACAAGCTGAAGAATTCCTCCGACGTCTTCCGTGAAAAGTACACACAGAATGCGCAGCTCATCCTTTATACTGCCTGGGAGTCCTGTAAAATTCTCATTCAAATAAAATTTTTTATTGTATGCACTGGCACCGCAGAGCACAATTTCATCATTAGACATAGCCATATAACCCTCTTACGGATACTTCCCCACTGGATACAAGCTTACGCGATTCCCATGTATCCACGATCAGTTCCCCTTTCTTTGTAATTCCCATTGCTTTTCCCTCAAACGGTTCCCTCGGATCGAGTACCCTGACCTCCCTATTCCGGTTTGCCAGTATTTCATCATATTCTTTGATGATCCCGCTTAGATCTTCTGTCTGGAGAAAAATATCATAATAATGCTCAAACTGCTCTAAGATGCCCTCGATCAGTTCTGCCCTGCGGATATGCTTTCCGGTCTCTGTAAAAATCGAACCTGCAGTGCTGGCAATTGCCTCCGGAAAGCTCTGATTATGTACGTTTATGCCAATTCCAATGACAATATGATTAATATAATCAAACTGTGCACTCATCTCGGTCAGGATTCCACACACCTTTTTACCACCTAATACAATATCATTCGGCCATTTGATCTGTGCCTGTACTCCGGTAACCTGTTCCATTGCCCTTGCTACAGCCATCGCTGCAACCAGTGTAAGCATGGAAGCATTGTTCGGGTTGATCTCCGGCTTTAAAAGAAGCGTCATAAAAATTCCTGTGCCCGCTGGCGAATCCCAGCTTCTTCCGCGTCTTCCGCGTCCAGCCTCCTGACGGTCCGCCACAACAAGCGTTCCGCTTGGATGCCCAGCCTCCGCAAGCTCCTTTGCCCGGATGTTCGTGGAATCCGTAACATCATAATAAAAAATTTCCTGACCAGCCCATTTGGTATTCCTGATACTGGAAAGCTCCACCTGATTCATAAGATCTGGTGCCGATATGATCCGGTATCCTTTGTTGGAAACTGCTTCAATCTCATAGCCTGCCTCTTTTAACTGCTTTATTGCTTTCCAGACTGCGGTTCTGGATACCCCAAATTTATTACACAAATCCTGACCGGAGACATATCCATTTGTCTCGCGCAGTGCCTCAAGAATCTCTGCCTTCATAGCTCTCCTTAGAATTCGTCTGCAAGTGTTGCAAGCATTACGGCTTTGATCGTATGCATGCGGTTCTCTGCCTCGTCAAACACAACAGAACGTGTTCCCTCAAAAATCTCATCTGTCACTTCCATCTCGCTTAATCCGAATTTCTCGTGAATCTTTTGCCCAATTCCGGTCTTTAAGTCATGGAAGGCTGGCAGACAATGCATAAAGATTGCAGTATCCTTTGCATTTTCAAATGCTTTTTCATTGACCTGATATGGAAGAAGATCCTTGATACGCTCTGCCCATACCTCTTCCGGTTCCCCCATGGAAACCCATACATCTGTATAAATAACATCTGCATCCTTTGTTGCTTCTGCTACGTCCTCGGTAAGTGTAACAGATGCTCCTGTCGCTTCTGCAGTTTTTTTGCAGTAGGCAACCAGCTCATCTGCCGGGAAATATTTTTTATTGGTACATGCCACAAAATCCATACCAAGCTTTGCACAGGTTACCATTAAGGAATTTCCCATATTATAACGTGCATCACCCATGTAGACAAATTTAATTCCTTTCAGATGTCCAAGCTGCTCCCGAATTGTCAGCATATCTGCAAGCATCTGTGTTGGATGATATTCATTAGTAAGTCCATTCCATACCGGAACCCCTGCATATTCTGCCAGCTCCTCAACAATTTCCTGTCCATATCCACGGTATTCAATGCCATCAAACATTCTTCCAAGCACGCGGGCTGTATC
>CAKRLN010000142.1 GCA_934359535.1 uncultured Lachnospiraceae bacterium | reverse complement strand
AAATGATACTCATGATAAAAAAGAAGGAATGGGAGCTTTCTTAGAGAAGAGAAAAGCAGATCTCACAGACTTCTAATTTCTGTAATTTTATTTTATCCACCAGAAAAGGACTGCCGGAATGGGCAGTCCTTTTTGCATGCGATGCGTCCGAAAAGGCGTATCTTTCTTTAAGATTCAAAAACCTGTTTGATGCTTTCATAATGAAGGAAAATTCCCTGATCAGCAAACTCTTTGATCTGTGAGGCATCAGCGATCAAATATCCGTCGGTTTCTTCCTCCTGTAAATGAAGCTCATCCTCGGAAAAATCCATGTCAAAGCGGTAAACATCAACAAAATAGTTATCCCCCTCATCCGGGTTTTCACGCTTATAGGTAAAGACGTAACCACCGGAGGCGTGACTTACATCGAGGCCGGTCTCTTCTTTGATTTCGCGGCAGACAGCATCTTTTGATTTCTCGCCTGCCTGTGCAGCACCACCGGAAACCTCCCACCAGCCTGGCGCCCAGGCTTTTGTCTGGATACGCTTCGTGATTAAAAAGCGTCCATCCGGTCTTCTTATGACACCGAGTACAGTCAGATGGTATTCGCCATCCTTTAAGCACCAGTCATTGCGCTTCATGGTGCGTCCGGTCGGCTTTTTGTCTGCATCATAGATATCCCATAATTCCATTCTTATTCCCTTGCCTTTCATTCGTGTATCTGAGAGTGAACTTAGTCAGTTCACACGCGCTATTATCTATGAGTATAAAGAATTTTATGGGAGATTGCAAGCAGGGTTACAATTCTTTCCAGTGGCTTTACGTGAGAAAAAAAATAGTGTATCATACAATCTATGATAGATGATTTTAATTTGAAACAAATTGTAGAACCGCTTCAGATCTGGTTCCTGGGGCATGCAAGGGTACTTCCATGGCGGGAAGATCCACGCCCGTATTATGTATGGATATCAGAAATCATGCTCCAGCAGACGAGAGTGGAGGCGGTCAAAGGTTATTTTGAACGTTTTATTACGGCACTTCCCGATGTAAAAGCCTTAGCAGAGTGCCCGGAGGATACGCTTTTAAAGCTGTGGGAAGGACTTGGCTATTATAACCGTGTGCGCAACCTGAATGCGGCGGCAATCCGGATTATGGAGGATTACGATGGGAAAATTCCGGATGATTATAAGGAGCTTTTAACCCTTCCGGGAATCGGAAGCTATACGGCAGGAGCGATTGCTTCGATTGCATATGGGAAGCCAAATCCGGCAGTGGATGGAAATGTACTTCGTGTGATCTGCCGCGTTACCTGCGATGATTCGGATATTATGAAGCAGTCTGTCCGAAAAGCTGTTGAGAACCGTTTGCAGGAGCTGATGCAGGCAAAAGAAAACGGTGTCATTCCGCGGCAGTTTAATCAGGCACTCATGGAGCTTGGGGCAACAGTCTGCGTGCCAAATGGTGCACCGCATTGTGAGGAGTGTCCGTGGGAGAGCTTCTGCGAAGCAAAAAAGCAGAACCGGATCTTTGAACTTCCGGTAAAGACGAAAGCGAAGGCAAGAAGAATCGAAGATATGACAGTGCTTGTCATCCGGGACAGCGATAAGGTGGCAGTTCATAAGCGGGCAAAAAAAGGACTTCTTGCAGGTCTTTATGAGCTTCCAAACCTTCCGGGACATCTGGAGAAGGAGAGGGTGCTTTCTTATATAAAAGAGCTTGGTTTTTCTGCGATCCGTATTATGCCGCTTACGGATGCAAAGCATATTTTTTCCCATGTGGAATGGCACATGAAAGGATATGTGATCTCGGTCGAGGAGCCGGAGGAGGCAGTATCTACGAAGGATTTCATCTTTGTGGATGCGGCAGATGCAAAGGAGCGGTATGCAATTCCAGCAGCATTTGCGGCCTATGCCGGATATATGAATATTCCGATTGGAAAAGAAGCATTCCTTGCCGGGGATGTGGGATCAGAAACTTAAATGGATATTTTGTGGAAAGAGGAAGCCGGTGCATGAAAAAATGCACCGGCTGTTCATATGAAAAAGATTATTATGAAAAGTGAGTTAACACTGGTTCGCGGGAGGACCTCGCGTCCGTAGATGCGAGGAATATGAAAAAGAAAAATGTTAGCTGTTTTCTTTTTTCTATGCTCTTATCATACTTTGGAATTATGAAAACAGTGTGTGTAAGCTATGAGATTTTTGTAAATAAAATATGAACAAAATAAGTACTCGGTTATAAATTAAGAAAAAAATAAGTTGGATATGCCTGTAATTCGTGTATAATATGGATAGTATCACGTTCCGGGTGAGAAGACTGTCAGGAATATATGCGAAAGGATTTATAAAGGATATGTATGATGTTATAATTGTCGGCGCAGGAGTCGCAGGTGCGGTTGCTGCAAGAAAGCTGGCAGAAGAAGGTAATAAAAAGGTACTGGTCATTGAGAGAAGAAACCACATCGCAGGAAACTGCTATGATCTTTTAGACGGGCATGGAATTTTAATTCATGAATATGGCCCACATATTTTTCATACGGGAAACGAAGCAGTTCGTGAATTTTTATCCCGTTTTACCGAGTGGTATGATTTTGGACATGAGGTTGTAGCAAGGGTAGGTGATAAGCTGATCCCGGTTCCATTTAACTTAAATACCCTTCATATGGTATATGAGAAGGAAAAGGCGGACCGTCTTGAGAAGAAGCTGATTGCAGAGTATGGCGAGGGCAGCCGTGTGCCGATTATGAAGCTTCGTGAAAATGAAGATCCGGATGTACGTGAGATTGCGGAGTATGTCTATCAGAATGTCTTTTTACGTTATACGATGAAGCAGTGGGGGCAGACACCAGAGGAGATCAGCCCGGAGGTTACCGGACGCGTTCCGGTTGTAATCTCCTACGATAACCGATATTTTGGAGATAAATACCAGAGTGTTCCGCTGCACGGCTTTACACCGATGTTTGAGAAAATGTTAGATCATAAGAATATTACGGTTTTACTTGATACAGACTGTAAAGAGGTACTTTCTTTTGAAAATGGACAGATTTCTTACAAGGGTGAGCCATTTCACGGAGAGGTGATTTATACAGGCGCGATCGATGAGCTGTTTGGCTGTCAGTTTGGAAGACTTCCATACCGTTCCCTGGATTTCAAGTTTGAGCATCTTGACTGCGATTCCTTCCAGGATCACAGCGTTGTCAATTATACGGTAAGCGAGGATTTTACCCGCATCACGGAGTTTAAATTCCTGACCGGACAAAAAAACTGCGATGGAACGACGATTGTAAGAGAATATCCATTTGCGTATACCGGTGCAGAAGGTGAGACACCGTATTATGCGATCTTAAATGATGAGAATGAGGCGTTGTATGAGAAATATAAGGCTCTGACAGAGAAATTTACAGGCTTTCATCTGCTTGGACGTCTGGCTGAATATAAGTATTACAATATTGATGCCATGGCGCTTAAGGCAATGGAGCTTGCAGACAAATTAATGAAATAAGAGGATAACAGAACATGAAACTTTTATCATTTGCCATTCCCTGTTACAATTCAGAGGCTTATATGGAAAAATGTATCGAATCCATTCTTCCGGGAGGGGAGGATGTCGAGATTCTTATTGTGGATGATGGATCTAAGGACCGTACCGCAGAAATCGCAGATGAATATGCCAGAAAATATCCGACGATCTGTAAGGCAATCCACCAGGAGAACGGTGGTCATGGGGAGGCGGTCAACACCGGAATCCGCAATGCAACCGGACTTTATTTTAAGGTGGTAGACAGCGATGACTGGGTGGATCCGGATGCTTACTGCAAAATTTTAAAGAAATTAAAGGAGCTTGCCGGTGGAAATAAGCATCTTGACATGATGCTTGCCAACTATGTCTATGAGAAGGAAGGCGCAAAGCACAAAAAGGTCATGCGCCAGACCGGTTTCCCACAGGATCAGATTTTTACATGGAATGACATCCGGCATTTTTTCAAGGGACATTATATCCTGATGCATTCAGTTATTTATCGTACACAATTGCTCCGTGAATGTGGACTTGAGCTGCCAAAGCATACCTTTTATGTGGATAACATCTATGTATATAAGCCGCTTCCGAGTGTAAAGACCATGTATTATATGGATGTGGATTTTTACCGCTACTTCATCGGAAGAGATGATCAGTCAGTCAATGAGAAGGTCATGATCAGCCGGATTGATCAGCAGATTAAGGTGAATAAGATCATGGTGGATGAATTTGACCTGTGGAAGATTCCAAACCTGAAATGCCGTAAGTATATGATGAATTATCTTGAGATTATCACAGTTGTCTCAACGGTCATGCTGCTCCGCTCCGGAACCGAAGAAAACCTTGAGAAAAAACGGGAGCTCTGGCGATACATCAAGGATAAGGATATCCGCCTGTTCCACCGCCTGCGGCGTGGAATTTTAGGAGGAACCATGAACCTTCCAGGCAAAGGTGGAAGAAAGATTTCAATTGCAGCTTACCGGATTTCCCAAAAGGTAGTCGGATTTAACTAGACTTGACAGGAGCAAAATTCCGTACTAGAATACATTCGTTTGAAAAGAGCATCTGCGTATTATAGTTTTATAATGCGCAGGGGGCTCTTTTTTTGTTTGTATGGAACAAAAAAGTTATATTTTTATTGAAGTGAGGTTTTCAAATGAATAAGACAAAAAAAGCAAAGATCGCAGTCATGGGAAAGCAGATTCTGTGGGAGATCATAGGAAGCATCTTAATTGCGATTGGTGTCTATAATTTTGCAGTCGGGGCGGAGTTCCCGATGACTGGATTTTCCGGAATCTCAATCATTCTGTACCGCATATGGGGAATTTCGATTGGTCTTTCCACGATTCTTTTAAATATCCCGGTAGCTGCGTTGTGCTATAAGCTGCTTGGAAGGGGATTTTTCTTACGTTCGGTGCGCTGTACGGTGATATCTTCGGTCATGATTGATTATGTAGCCCCGCTTTTTCCGATGTATGAGGGAAGCCGGCTGCTTGCGGCATTATGCACCGGTGTGTTTGCAGGATTTGGTTATTCACTGATCTATATGCAGAATTCCTCGACCGGCGGAGCAGATTTTATTATTATGGCGATAAAAGCACTGCGTCCACATATGGGAGTCGGAAAGATTTCTTTTGGGATTGATGCAGGGATTATTGTGCTTGGCACGCTGGTATTTCGGGATGTGGACGGAATTATTTACGGAATGATTGTAAGCTATCTGCTTGCAACCGTGATTGATAAGGTTATGTATGGCATGAATGCAGGAAAAATGGCACTGATTGTAACGGATGATGGAAAAAAAATCTGTGATGTGATCGAGGATACCTGTCAGAGGGGATCGACAATTTTAAAGGCGCAGGGTGGTTATCACCAGGATGACAGGGAGGTTGTGATGTGCGCCTGCAACAACAAGGAAATGTATCTTGTGCAACAGGCAGTAAAAGAGGCAGATCCGGCATCTTTTTTGATTGTGCTTGAATCCAACGAGGTTCATGGGGAAGGCTTCCGTACGATCCAGGTCGGGGAAAAGGTATCTTAAGGGGCGTTTCTTGCAGGTAAATAGCAGATGTAGTAGAATAAAAAGGCAGATGCAGGGAATATGCATTCTGCCTTTTTATATCAAGAAATTAAGGTCTAAAGCGTATTTTTCCAGATAGGTTAGATGGTTTCCGGTTCCGGATAAGAAACACCGAATGTTTCAACGGTTACTTTTTTCATAACCTGATCCTCTAATGGACGATCACTGTAGTCGGTTGCTGTCTCTGCAATTTTGTCGACATTTTCCTGTCCTTCAATGATCTTGCCGAAAGCTGCATAAGCACCGTCTAAGTGCGGAGCATCCTTGTGCATGATAAAGAACTGGCTTCCGGCAGAGTCCGGCATCATGGAACGTGCCATGGAAAGAACACCAGCGGTATGTTTTAAGTCATTTTTCACACCGTTTTGGGCGAATTCGCCTTTGATACCATAACCTGGGC
>CAKRLN010000141.1 GCA_934359535.1 uncultured Lachnospiraceae bacterium | reverse complement strand
GAAAATGATCTGTCCGGATGTCTGGGCTATATGGGGCTTCTCATTGGGCTTATGGGAGTTCTTGTCTATGGGATCTGGCAGATTAAGGCGGATTTCTACGAGGATGCTTTGTCTGGTGCGGCTACGAGGGAAAATATGTTAGCTGCGGCAAAGGAAGGAAGAAAGCAGGCAACCAAGGAGCGCTCGGACCGTATCAGGCGAAATGAAGCAATGAAGGGATGGGGTGGAACCATTTTCTTCTGGAAGGAAATGTATAATAGAAAGCGTTTTGCCAGATTCGGTGTGCTTACAAATACTATGCTGATTTATCTTGGGGTTGTAGCCGCAGTTGCGCTGTTTAGCGTGAAGCTGGTCGGGGAACCACTTTTTCCACTGCTTGCAGGTCTTCTTGCAGGAGGTGTATTTTTCCGGAATTACGGCAACCCGATTGCAGCGGAAACCGCAATGAACTGGCTGTTTTTAGTGCCGGATAATGCATACTGCAAGGTATTTTCTGCGATGGCAGCAGGTTCGGTAAGCTGTGCCCTTGATCTGCTTCCGGCTTTTGTCCTTGGTGTTATTTTTATGCCAGAGAAGCCGCTTGATTTCGTTTTGTGGTATGGGATGATCGTTACGATGGATTTTATGCTCTCTACGGTCGGCATGATGCTTGAGGTCATCTTCCCGTCAGCCGCCCTTGATATGGTAAAAAGCATGCTCCAGCTCGTGTGCAAGTTTGCAATGATCGGAATTATCGTTGTAATCATCGCAGTCGGGGCAGTTGTCTGGAATCTGTCCGCGGGACTTTTCCTTGAGATTTTGTTTAACCTAATTCTTGGAGGCACACTGTTTGTCATTTATCCGGCAATCCTGCATGATGGGGTGTAAATTGTAATAGGTGAAATACATAAAGCTGTTTTTATAAAACAGAATGTGTTATGATAATCACAATGAAAATACCGGAGGATATTCCAGATGAAGGATCAGTACCAGAAAACGATGTATGCCTGTTTTGCCGGCTATATCGTACAGGCGATTGTCAATAATTTTGTGCCGCTGCTTTTTTTGACCTTTGAAAAAACATATCAGATTCCATTAAACCAGATCACAATGTTAATTACCTTTAATTTTGGTATCCAGCTTCTGATTGATCTGTTGTCGGCGAAATTTGTAGACAAAATAGGGTATCGTATCGCAATTGTTCTGGCACATATATGCTCCGCCGCAGGTCTGATTGGTCTGGTCATTCTGCCGGAGTTATTTTCCAATGCGTTTGCCGGGATCTTTCTTTCCGTTGTGATCTATGCGATAGGCGGCGGTCTGATCGAGGTTTTGATCAGCCCGATCGTTGAAAGTTGTCCGAGTGACAATAAGGAAAAGGCAATGAGCCTGTTACATTCCTTTTACTGCTGGGGACATGTGGCAGTTGTTTTATGTTCCACGCTGTTTTTTAAGCTGTTTGGGATTACGGACTGGAAGCTTCTGGCACTGATCTGGGCGGTTATTCCGGTTGTAAATGGTATCGTGTTTACGAAGGTACCAATCGCGGCGCTGATTGAAGAGGGCGAGACTGGAATGACAATAAAGGAACTGTGTCAGAATAAGATTTTCTGGATTCTGATGTTAATGATGCTTTGTGCAGGCGCAAGCGAACAGGGTGTCAGCCAGTGGGCATCGACATTTGCGGAGCAGGGACTTGGCGTCAGTAAGACAGTTGGAGATCTTGCAGGTCCGATGTCCTTTGCGGTTCTGATGGGAAGTGCGAGAGCAATCTATGGAAAATTCGGTGACCGGATCAATCTGGATAAATTTATGATCGGAAGCAGCATTCTTTGTATGGTGTCGTATCTTTGCATATCGCTTGCACCATCGCCGGTTCTGTCGTTGATTGGCTGTGCCATCTGCGGTTTCTCAGTAGGAATCATGTGGCCGGGAAGCTTCAGCAAGGCATCCGCGGCACTGAAAAATGGCGGAACGTCCTTATTCGCCCTGCTTGCATTAGCCGGGGATGTCGGCTGCTCCGGAGGCCCGACACTCGTTGGCTTTGTGTCTGGTCTGGCATCGGATAACCTGAAAAAAGGCATTCTGGCGGGTGTGATTTTTCCGGTGCTTTTACTGGCTGGAATTTTGCTCTTAAAAAGAAAGGAATTGCAGGAAGAGGGATGAAAAGAGAGTATCAGATCACAGTAAATGACAGTGTTTTTCGGACGAAGCGCTGGGGACTTCATGCGGTCATTCTGTTTATGGGCTGTTTTTTTCTACAGTTTTTCGTATACAGTCTGCTTGGACATACCGGAGTCATTCAGAATCAAAAGCTTGAAGCATACATGCCGGAGGCTGCGTTTGCAACTTCTGTTTTTGTGACCTGTATTTATTATTGGATAAGGGAAAAGCGCACGCACGGAAGGATGCAGCTGGACATTACGTTTTTACAGGATTCAGTGAGGCTTTTTATAAAAGGAAAAGAATATCAGATACCATACGATACGGTCAGTGAAGTATCGAAAATCATGGTTATTGACCGGACACATGACAAAAAGGGCTGTTACCGGATGAAAATAAAATGCCATGGCAGAAGTAATCTGGAATTTGAAACGACACAGCAGGAATATGAAAAGCATCTGGATTTTGAAGAGACAGAGCTGTTTCTTTTCTATGATGCATGCAGACAGGCGGGGCTTAAGTGCTGCTGATGTCGATACAGGAATCTGTCATTTATAGGAAAAGAAGCAGAAAGCAGGTGAGAATATGCAAAAACAGATTGGAATAGGAAAGCAGGATTTTGCAGCATTGAGAGAAAGTCAGTGCTTTTATATTGATAAAACGGATTTTATCAGACAGTGGTGGGACAGCCGGGATGATGTTACCCTGATTACAAGACCGAGACGTTTTGGAAAAACACTCAATATGAGCATGTTGAACTGCTTTTTTTCCAATCAATATGCAAACCGGAAGGATTTGTTTTCTGATCTTTTGATCTGGCAGTATCCCGAATACAGAAAGCTTCAGGGAGCATATCCCGTTTTATTTTTAAGCTTTGCATCGGTAAAGGCAGATAATGCAGCAGATGCAAAAAAGCAGGTGAAATCAAGGATTGTAAGTTTGTATCAGGATTATGAATATCTGCTTGAAATGGAAAAACTCAGCGTATCGGAAAAATCAGCATACCAGAAGATACTTACGGAAATGTCTGCAATGGATGATGTTACGGCATGTGACAGCCTGAACAATTTATGCAGATATTTAGAGCATGTGTATGGAAAAAAAGTAATTGTATTGCTGGATGAATATGATACTCCGATGCAGGAAGCCTATGTGAATGGATATTGGGAAGAACTGACCTCCTTTTTACGGAATCTTTTTAACGCGGCATTTAAGACAAATGTCTGTCTGGAACGGGCAATTATGACAGGTATTACAAGGGTTTCTAAGGAATCAATGTTTTCTGATCTGAACAATCTGAATGTTGTTACGACAACATCCGATCAGTATGTGGACTGTTTTGGTTTTACAGAGGCAGAGGTGTTTGACGCACTTAAGGAATTTCAGATTGCAGATAAAAAAGATGAGGTAAAAAGATGGTATGATGGCTTTACTTTTGGATCAAGCCGGGACATTTATAATCCATGGTCGATCACCAATTATCTGGATAAAAAGCAATTACGTCCGTATTGGGCGGACACCAGCTCGAACCGTCTGATCAATCAGTTACTCCAAAGTGCTTCCGGTGAGATGAAAACGATGATGGAAACGCTTCTGGCTGGGAAAACAATTACGGTAAATCTGGATGAACAGATTGTTTTTGATCAGCTCGAACAGAATGAAAATGCAGTATGGAGTCTGCTTCTGGCGGGAGGTTATCTGAAAGCGGATCAGGTGGAATTCAAAGGGATTACCCGGGAGCCGTGGTATACTCTGTCCATTACCAATCTTGAAACTGTTCGGATGTTTTCTGGTATGTTTAAAGGGTGGTTTGAGCGTTCTTTATCCAATTATAACGGATTTGTAAAAGCGATGATCCAGGGGGATGTGGAAGCCATGAATTATTATATGAATAAGGTTTCCATGGCGACATTCAGTTATTTTGATGTTGGAAGCAGATCTGGGAACGATACAGAGCCGGAGCGGTTTTATCATGGATTTGTACTTGGGCTTATGGCAGATCAGGCAGATGCTTATGAGTTGAGATCAAACCGCGAAAGTGGATTTGGTCGTTATGACATTATGATGATTCCAAAGGAGAGGGCAGATAAAACCTTGCCGGCGGTGATCATGGAATTTAAAGTGCAAAGCAGCAGGGAGACCGATCCTGAAGAAACTGTGCAGGCTGCGCTTGCCCAGATCAGGGAGAAAAATTATGATGCAGAGCTGATTGCGCTTGGATTTGAAAAAGAACAGATCCGGCATTATGGATTTGCATTCCAGGGCAAAAAGGTATGGATTGGGGAGGAATGAAATGCAGTAAAACAGTTACGAATAGAGGGAGAAAAAGAAGATGAAATTTGAACCAGTTGAAAAGAAGGACAGATTAAACCGGACGATTCTTTTACGCAGTGCAGCAGCCAGTGATGCCAGAGACCTAATCCGGTATTTGAAGGTTACAACAGCAGAAACGCCATATTTGATCCGCGAACCGGAGGAAGTTACTCTTACCAGTGAACAGGAAGAGGAATTTATTCGTCATTGTGAAGCCTCTGAAAACTCCCTGATGTTAGTTGCAACGCTGCATGGAAAGCATATTGGAAACTGCTCCATTAATCCGGTTGGCAGTTATCAGAGGTATGCGCACCGATGCGAGGTGGCAATCGCGCTGTATCAGGATTTCTGCGGACAGGGGATTGGAAGAATGATGCTTGAAGCAGCGCTGGGGGCTGCAAAGAAAATGGGATTCGAGCAGGCTGAGCTTGAGGTGATCTCTGATAATAAAAATGCGATCACACTGTATAAAAAGCTGGGATTTCAGAAATATGGTACATTTCCGGATAACATGAAATATGCAGATGGTACATATGTTTCTGCGGACTGGATGATGAAAAAGCTTTAAAAAGATCAGCCAGACAGGATGGGAAGATGGTCATGAATAAGGAAAAGATCAGGAAGGAGCAAAAATGAACATTCGAAAAGCCACACGAAATGATTTATCAAGGATTGCGGAAATTTATGTATTTAATAACCGGATCAACTATTTCCCAATCTTTCAGGATGAAGATTTTTCTTTCAGGGAACTGCAGGTGGTATCGGTGATTGATCAGTATTTTCAAAAGGAAGAGGTACTGGACAGGCTTTATGTTTTTGATGATGGTGTTGTAAAAGGTTTTATAGAGATAAAGGAAACCGAAATCTGCAAGCTGTATGTAGATACCTGTTTTCAGGGAAATAGAATTGGCGATCGGCTGATCCGGTTTGCAATAGAGAAGTCTGGGGCAGATCATTTGTGGGCACTCGAAAAGAATACAAGGGCAATATCCTTTTATAACCGGCATGGTTTTATGCTGACAGGTCAGAAAAAATTTGAGGAAGGCACGACGGAATATATTGTGGAACTGAAACGATAGGGTTTTATATTTTGAAAATTATAAAATAATGTTTCCAAATGCATGAGAGTCTGTTATAATGGGATAATAGTAAGCGGGATAAGGTTTACAAAATCAGGAAGATTACCGAGGAGGCATACACATGGCTGATAGCAGAAAGACTTTTAAGATAAAAGAAGATCATTTAGGCGAAGTAAAAATTGCAGACGAAGTAGTGGCAATTATCGCAGGACTTGCAGCAACAGAAGTAGAAGGTGTAAGTTCCATGGCAGGTAACATTACCAATGAGATCGTAAGCAAGCTTGGAATGAAGAATCTCTCCAAGGGTATTTTTGTAGAAGTATTTGAAGGAGAGGTAAAGGTTGACGTTGCAATCAATATTGCATATGGCTACAGTATTCCGGAGGTTTCCGGTAAGGTGCAGGATCGTGTAAAGAGTGCAATTGAGAACATGACAGGACTTGCAG
>CAKRLN010000140.1 GCA_934359535.1 uncultured Lachnospiraceae bacterium | reverse complement strand
TGTCACCAAGTGCTTCTTTTACAGCCTCAGCATCCCATGTTCCAGAGAATACTGCGTTAACAGATCCATCACGTAATCCTGCAAGACCAGCTCCGTCAACATCGTTGATAAAGTTTGGATTTGCTGCTAAATCTACTAAGTAGTTGGTAACTGCTGCGGCTTTGTCTCCACCGAAGTCGACACCTTTCTCAGCCTTTGTTCCATCACCAAATAATGTACATCCGTTTCCAACGTAGAATGCCTGAATATACCATGAGTTTGATAATGGGAAGGATACCTTTCCTTTCTCTAACATGGTATCAAAGCTCTTGATATCATCCTCAGAATATACACTCTTATCATAGTACATAAACCATGTATTTGATGTGAATGGGAATGCTACAAGCTGATCATCGTAAGTAACAGATGATGCAATGGATTCTGAATTGTTTGCCTGTACATCTTCAAGATAACTTCCACCAAGCTCTGCAAGTGCGTTTGCAGAAACCAGATCCGGGATATTATCGTTTGCTAACATGTAAACATCTGCTGATTTCTTTACATCCTGTGTTACAGTTGATTTTGCATCGCTTTCTGCGCATACGCCATATTTGAAAGTGATATCCCATTCTGGATGAGCTTCGTTAAAAGCTTCACATTCTTTGGATAACCAGCCTGTATCCTGATCTTCCTGTGGGCTCCATACGGTAATTGTACCGCTCCACTTGTCATCTCCACCTTTTGATGCAGATCCGCTTTCTGTTCCTGCACCGCTTCCTGCTTTGCTGCCACATCCAGCCATCATTGTTGCAGCCATTGCTGCTACGAGTAAAACTGATACTGCTTTCTTTTTCATTGTCTTTCCTCTCCTTTATAAAGATTTCCCAAAAATATCTATATAAAATGCGTTCCAGCATTCTATATCATTGTTATCTGCGATATACCGCTGCAAGGTTTCTGATCCATGCTCTGCGCTCTTCGCTGAGCTGTTCTGCGCCAAGTCTCCATCTCCAGTTATAACCAACTGTGGAAGGAGCATTCATTCTGGCTTCATTTCCAAGCTTTAACACATCCTGCATCTGAATGACTGCAATATCAGCAGTGCTCGCATAGGCTGCCCGGATCAATGCATCCGGAATGTCTTCCTTATTCGAAATGTTCAGATATTCATATAGATATGCCAGCTCATAATCGGTCTTGTCCCGGAAATATCCGACAATCGTTTCATTGTCATGTGTACCTGCATAGACAATTGTGTGATGATCTGTGTAGTTATGCGGAAGGTGTTCATTGGCGGTATCTCCGTCAAATGCAAACATCAAAACCTTCATTCCCGGCCATCCTGCCTTGTCAAGCAGCTTTTTTGCTCCCGGAATCTGTGTCTTCCCGCCGTAATCATCTGCTATCAGACTGCAGTCTCCTTTGACCTCATTCATCGCATTGGCAAGCTTTCTTCCTGGTCCCTTTAACCATTTGCCGCTTGCAGCACTCCAGGCTCCATAGGAAACGGTGTAATCCTTTACCATTCCAAGGAAATGGTCAATCCGGATAATATCAAACAGCTTACTTCTGTTCTCGATCCGTTCTCTCCACCATGCAAATCCATCCTCTTCCATTCTCTTCCAGTTGTATACCGGGTTGCCCCATACCTGTCCGTGTGAAGAGAACTTGTCCGGCACTGCTGCTGCAACACACGATGGTGTTCCATCCGGCTCAAGGAGGAAAAGCTCCTGTCTGCTCCAGACATCTGCGCTGTCCATTCCTACATAAAAGGAAACATCCCCGATAATCTGCACACCCTTTGTGTTTGCATAATCCTTCAGGCACTTCCACTGTCTGTAAAATTTAAACTGACAGAATTTCCAGAACTCAATGTCTTCTGCAAGCCGCTCTCTGCTGCTCTCCAATGCTGCCGGCTCTCTGTGCTTCAGCTCCTCTTCCCAGTTCTCCCAGCTTTCATCATGATGCTCATGCTTTAATGCCATAAACAGTGCATATTCTGGAAGCCAGCCTCCCTGTTCTTTCTGAAACTGTATGTATGCTTCCTTCTCCCGGTCAAACCTTGCAAATGCCTGCCGCAAAATCTTATACCGGTTCTCAAAAAGCACCGCATAGTCAATCCCGGTTCTGTCATTGCCCCATCCGAGGCTTCTGACCTCCGGCTGACTGAGCAATCCCTCGTCGATCAAGTCATCAAGATCAATCAGATAAGGATTGCCGGCGAATGCCGACATCGCCTGATACGGACTGTCTCCAAAGCTTGTAGGACCGATTGGAAGCACCTGCCAGTATTTCTGCTTCAGATCAACCAAAAGATCTACAAACCGGAACGCCGCATTTCCTAATGTACCAATACCATAGGATGATGGCAGACTGGATATCGCAAGCAGGATCCCGGATCCTCTGATTAATTCTTTTGTCTCCAAAATGTATCCCCTACTTTGTTTCGAAATGAATTTTCGTTGTTTTTCGTATCTGAGATAATTTTAGGATTTTCCCGTTAATTTGTCAACGTTTTTTGGTTAAATCAAATTGTTTTTGCCGTTTTGAACTGTTTTTTCTTATCATTTTTGTCAAATTTCACAATGATATTGCAAAAAAGTTTCGAAAAAACAGGGCTTACGATTGCGAACCTTTTTTTTCTCTATTATAATAAAAGAATGCAGAATACATCCTGCTACTTTATTTCTATGCAAAGGAAGGAATTTTTATGGCTACGATCAAAGATATTGCAACCCGGCTCGGAATTTCCGTAAGCACCGTCTCAAAAGGCTTGAACGGAGCAAGCGACATCAGCGAAGAGCTGCGTCAGGTTGTTTTGGATACCGCTGTTGAAATGGGCTACAGCACAAAACGATCCCGCAAGGAAGAAAACCGAAAGCTGTGCCTTTTTATCGAAAATATGAATTATGAAAAAATCGATGAATTCGGATATGATATTGTGCTTGGCTTCAAGCAGAATGCGTTCCGGCATAAATGGGACGTCACTGTGGTTCCTGTCACTCCCGCTTTTCAGATGGAAGAAAAATATGACACCTATCTGTTAAAAAATGGCTACTGTGGCGCTTTCCTGTGTGGCTTTGCCCTGCACGATGAATGGATGAAGCAGTTACAGCATACCACCATGCCAACGGTTCTGCTCGATAACTTCATTGCAAATAACCCGAATGTCTGCTATATCGGAACCGACAGCTATGAAGGTATCACCATGGCAGTAAATCATCTGTATACACTCGGTCATAAAAATATTGCATTTTTAAACGGTTCCCTGCACTCCATGGTATCTGAGCAAAGACAGGAAGCCTTCGAGACAAGCATGGCCACCCTCGGTCTTGAGATCCAGCAGGATCTCATGGCGTACGGTTATTATGTCGCTGACAGTGCACAGTACCATGTTCCTGGCTTTCTTGCCGCCGGTGCAACCGCAATTGTCTGTGGTAATGACCTGATCGCATCCGGTGTCATCTCTGAATGTACCCAGCGCGGATTCCGTGTTCCGGAAGATATCAGTGTTGTGGGATTTGATGATATTCCACTTGCTCCTGCCATGACTCCACCGCTTACCACGATCCGCCAGGACCGGAATGAACTTGGAAAAGGCGCATATGTTGTATTAAACTCTCTGATCCACCATATTTCCATCAGCAAAATGCTGCTTCGTCCGCAGCTGATTGAAAGAGAGTCTGCCACCCGGGTTTCCACAGAACCACGGGCAGCTGCCCTTCAAGCCCTAGATGACGTTAGGTAACCCTGCATCCGATGGAGGTTTTTTAATATGAATACATCAAAACGGTTTTTTAGAATTGGAACTGTCATCCTTCTGCTTTCGCTTACCCTGACCGGCTGCTCCGGCCGTACAGTCCGCCGCCTGTTCATGAATGAAACGGAACGCTATGAGGATGCACACAGCTCCCCGTTTTTCTGGGATAATGCAACGCCAATTGATGGCTATTCCAATCTCTATGAACTGACACCATTTTCCTTTACCGGGAAGCCATATAATAATGTAACAAATTTTGGTGACAACCTTCTGGTGGTCGGGGAAGGCTATTCTGCCGCCGATTCCTCTGACATCAATTACTACTTTACCATATATGATCCATGGGAAAACCGGATTTCCGCAAGCCTAGATCCGGACGATGTTTCCTGCACAGGATACCAGACTGCCGGGGATCATCTCTTACTTTTTGATTCCGGCAGATCCACGATGTCAGTCTTTGATACCTCCTTAAAGCTTGTGCACACTTATGATACAACAGATCTTCCGATTGATGAAACAACACGTTTTTACACTGCTTCTGACTCGAAGTTCCTGTATGCAGTTGATACAAATGATACATTTCTCAGGCTTGATATTTCCGGAGATACCTTAACTGCCGACTGGCCGGCTCTCTCCTATTTTGAAAACATGACAACACTATGGGGAATGTCCTCTGACGGAAAATACCTTGTCCTTTCCGGGATCTCCAAAACCTCCTTGAAATACGTAACTGCTCTGCTTTCAGCGGATGATCTTACCACCGTCAAAGAATATAACGGACTTTCCTATTATACTGCCGGAGCAGGCGAAGATACCTTTCTTGCCGAGACAAACTACCAGAAATCCGGATGGACTTATACCACTCCTGATAATTCAACTGCATATTTTTCCCTGTCTGATTTCCAGAATATACAGCTTCTTCCCAATGGACAGATGCTTGTCTGGCAAAGCTCAGACACCGGAAGCAATGGAACAAACCAGGCTTCCTTTTCTATATATGATGCCACTGGAACATGCCAGTCCTCCTTTATCTATGATCTCGGTGTATCCGGCTCTCAGGATTCCCTGTATCTTTCTGCACAGGGAGCTTACCTGCAAAGCTGTAACTGTTATTTTATGATCCTCTATGATACAGGCTGCAATCCATCCTTTCTCGTATGGGATTTAAACAAAGGCTGTAACACCACTGCTCCTTCACTTACCATGTATTCCGACGAGGAAAGCTTTGAAGAAGCCACCGCCGATACACTAGAGCCTTCCAGTGAAGACAGCAATCTTCCTGAGGATTACGGTGATGAGGTCAGCGCGATCCCGGAAGATGGAAGCTATGATTGGGGAACTCTCTCCGAAGCACACGAATATGCCGAAAGTCTGGAACAGCAGTTTGGAATTGAAATTTTTATTGGACCTGAGGTACCGGAAAAAATTGACGTATTTGATGTAAAACAGCTGAATAAGAAAAGCCAGATTATGGATTCGCTCTCGATGTTAACGGAGATCCTTTCCGATTATCCTTCGAACTTCTTTGAACAGCTCTGTTATGGAGAATTAGAGGGTGTACGCATCTATCTGACAGGAACACTTGGTGGCTCTCAGGAAGGAACCATAAGCGACCCAAGTGGATTTGTCAATAATATCAATAACCATACTGTTATGGTACTTGATACCAATTATAACTGGGATTGGAATTATACGGTCAATCATGAGCTTTCCCATATGATTGACCGGCGGCTTGAGTTCTACCACAGCTGTAATCCTTCCTCTGTCTACTCGGAAGAGAACTGGAACAGCTATAACCCGGATGGTTTCACCTATCTGGATTCCTACGATGATTACGAAGATAACCGGACATACCGCAGGAACACCGAATACTTCATTGATTCCTATGGCACCACCTACGCAACCGAAGACCGCGCGGAGATCTTTGGCAATGCCATGAGTGACTATCTTGATGGTTTCTCTGACGACTATCAGCTGACGAAGGAATCTCCTGTCTGGTACAAAATGAACTATTACTCTGAAGCTATCCGCGACGGCTTCGATACAACCGGCTGGCCGGATACTCTCCCTTGGGAATATGTCCTCCAGTAAATCATAGAAGGTGGCTTTGACCAAGCCACCTTCTTTATCGTTATTTCTATAATCAAAAAGTCCCAGGCACTGATCTACATCAATGTCTGGAACCTTTTTTATGCCGGCGACCGGAATCGAACCGGTACTGTGTCACCACAACAGGATTTTAAGTCCTGCGCGTCTGCCAGTTCCGC
>CAKRLN010000139.1 GCA_934359535.1 uncultured Lachnospiraceae bacterium | reverse complement strand
GAGTGAAGCTGATTAACTGGCATCGTTTTTGGGATGAGACGATTGATTTCGGAGATTCCATGCTCATTTCCGGTGAAAATGGTGCTGGAAAATCAACACTTCTTGATGCCATCCAGTTTGTGATAACCTGTTCCACCAATCATTTTAACAAAGCGGCACATGAAAATGGAAAACGTAAGCTGACCGGTTATATCCGCTGCAAAACAGGGCGGGAAAATCATCCGTATGAGAGAACCGGTGAGATCAGCGCCCACATTGCGCTCGAATTTTACGAGGAGAAAAAGAAAAGCTATTTTATCCTTGGAGCGGTAATTGACTCTGCAACCGAAGGACAGGAGACCGTTGTCCGTTATGTGATCGACAATGCCAGGCTAGAGGATGAGATGTTTAAGATTGGCAACCGTCCGAGAACGATTGTGGAATTTCGTACCTTTAACAAGACAAAGTTCTGGGCGAAAACCAATGCAGAGGGAAAGAAGATGATTACAACGCGTTTTGGACGTCTTGAGGACAAATTCTTTCAGCTGATTCCAAAAGCGCTGGCATTTAAACCGATCGATGATATTAAAGATTTTGTTTATTCTTATGTATTGGACGAAAAAGAAGTAAATATCGACAGCTTACGTGAGAATGTACATACTTATCAGGAGCTTGAAAAGACCTTAGAGGGTGTGAAAAAGCGTATCAGCAGGCTGGAAGAAATAGAAACTGAGCATAAAGCTGTCACAGACTGCATGCAGGCAGACCGGATGTATGAATATTTTCTTGCACAGTCCAGGCTTGATCTGATCCGGGAGAAGATCGGACAGTTAAACGAACAGATAAGCCGTGGTAATTATAATCTGAAGGAATTGAATGCGGAATGTGAGAGTCTGAAAAAGGAGCTTTCCAATAAAGAAAATATAAGAACATCTCTTCTTACAGAGCTGAATGGAAATGCAGAGTATCAGACACTTGAGAAGCAGAGACAGTATCTTGGGGAGCTGGAAGGAAGACGGAGCAGAAATTTAGAGGATAGGAAAGAGCTTTTGGAGCATGGGAAAAAAGCTTTGACAAAGACAAACCATCTGTTGGAAATTACAGATATTGATGTATGTATTCCGCAGTATCTGGACATGCTTCGCGATTTGAAGAATCTTAAGGATGTTCCGGAAGCAAAAGAGCTTGTAGACCGCGTGATCGAATATAAGAATGAGATGACAAGGAAGTTACAGCTTGCACAGCTGCAATTGCAGACAGATTTGCAGGAGCTTGCACAGAAATTAAAGGAACTGGAACAGCACATCGGAAATCTGAAGGCGCACCGTTTTTCTTATCCGGATTCAGTTGAGCTGCTGCGTGACCGGATTGAGCAGGATTTCTTAAGAATCGGCCGCACAGGAAAGCCAAGGGTATTATGTGAGCTTCTGGAAATTACAGATGAGACATGGAGAGACGCGGTAGAGGGATATCTGAATACACAGCGTTTTTACCTGCTTGTTGAGCCGGAGGACTTTGATCTTGCGCTGGGCACTTACGACAGGCTGCGGCGTGAGAAAAAGGCATATGGAGTCGGACTGATCAATACCGGAAGGCTGGATGCTTACGATGCAGCACCGGAGGGCAGCCTGGCGGAAGTGGTGGATTCCAAAAACAGATCAGCAAAACGTTATATTAATATGGTGCTTGGAAAGGTACATCGGTGTAAGCGCGTCGAGGAACTGAAACAGTATCCAGTGTCAATCACTTCAAAATGCATGCGGTATCAGAATCATGTGGCCTCTGCAATCCGGCCGGATATTTACCAAACTCCGTTTATCGGACAAAATGCGTTAAAGGTCCAGTATGAACAGGCCCTTACACAAAAAGAGGAACAGCAGGAAATCGAGAAGCAGAAAAAGCTGAAGAAAAAGAATATTGATACGGCACTTGGATGGCTTGATAACAGAGAAGATATTGATGTGAAGTATAGGCTTGAGGTTTTAACCGATTTAAGACGCAATGAACTGGAGATCGAGAAATGTACCAAAGAGATCAGGCAGTTAGAAGCGAATTCCACTATGATCGAAAAGCAGATCCGTGCGGAAGAGCTTCGTAAGGAATGTGAAGAATTAAAGAGCAGGATTTCTACAGAGGATAAGAAAATCGGAGCCTGTGAGAATCAGATCGAAAGCAGTAAAAGCGCGCTTGCAGTAAGTGAATCGGATTGCAAAAGCAGCAAACAGGTGGCAGCAGAGCTTGAAGAGGCAGCTGGGGACAGCGGCATTTTATGGAAGAAGGAATATGAGAAGCAGACGGCAGATAAGACACTGGGGCAATTCCAGCAGAATTTTGACCGAAGAAAAAAGGCAAATCTCACGAATATGGACAATGCGAAAAAAAGAATGAGCCAGGCGATGCTGCAGTTTAAGATGGATTTTGATTTCGGTGCGCCAGCAACCGTTGAGGCATATCCGGAATATGCTGCAGTGCAGGAGCGGCTTGTGAGCTCAGAGCTTTTAAGCTATGAGGAAAAGGTCATGAAGGCAAGAATGTCGGCAGAGGAAGAATTCCGGGAACAGTTCTTATCAAAGCTGCAGGAGAATATGAAACAGGCACAGGCGGAATTTAAAGAACTGAATCATGCATTGCGTGGTATTACCTTCAGCAATGAACGTTATGAATTTTTATATTTGTCCAGTAAGAAATATGGAAAATACTATGACATGATCATGGATGATTTTAATGTGATTCAGGGAGAATCAATTTTCAGCGGTATTTTCCATGAGAATCATAAAGAGGTCATAGATGAGCTTTTTGAAAAGCTTGCACTCGATCAGGATAATGGAGCAAAGACGCTGGATGAATTTACAGATTACCGCACTTATATGGACTATGATATTAAGATCACGCATGAGGATGGAAGCTATTCCCTGTATTCCAAGGTGTGTGAGGAAAAGAGCGGAGGAGAGACACAGACACCATTTTACGTGACGGTGGCAGCATCGTTTACGCAGCTTTATGGGAACAGCCTTGGTGGAGAGTCGATCGGGCTTGTCCTGTTTGATGAAGCCTTTAACAATATGGATGATGAAAGAATTGGGGCTGTGCTTGAATTTTTCAATCGTCTTGACCTTCAGATCGTTATTGCGGCACCTCCGGATAAGATTCAGTATATTGGACCGAAAATGCAGGAGACGCTGCTTGTGATGACGGACGATAAAGCAAGCTATGTAGAGGAATACCGTTATGCTGCAAATTGAGAAAAAGATTTTAAACAGACTGTTAGACCGTTATGAAAACAGTAAGCTGTCGCGTGGGGAAAATAAAAAAGCAATTCATATTACATTTTCTTTTCGAACGGATACACTGCCGGCTTATTTTGATGAGAGCTCTTATGCAGCCGATGATATCAATGCTGCGATGCAGCAGCTGGAGCGAGAAGGGCTGATCCAGATCCAGTGGAAAAATCATAAGACTGGGCACATTATTGAGAAAGTTATGCTCTGTGAAAAGGCGGTTCCAGAAGTATATGTAAGGCTTGGCAGAGTTCCGAAGACATCTGCGCAGGAGAAGGCGCTTGAGCAGCTTTTGAAAATGCAAAAACAGCTGACGGGCCACATTACACAGGCTTTTCTTGCAGAGATGATAAGCCGCATTGCCGAAGGCAGGTCAGTAAAGGAATATCTGGATATTATGGATGCCGGGCAGATTGCCAAGTTTGTTTTGGCATTGAACTTTGTTGAAAATAATAAAGAGGATATATATATCCGGGAATTTTCGATTGCACATTTTCATGACAGCAAGCAGTTTGAGAATCTGATTCCCAAAATATGCAGGGTGATAAGAGAGCATTGTGAGGAATTCAGGGAATATGAAAATGAAGAAATTTTATCCGAGTATCTGATCTATAAAGCACCGGGCTATGTGTATGTGAAAGGAAATGCAAGCCTTCTTACCAGCACAGGAGAAACGGTAAATGCCGGAGCATTCCCGGATGGGCTTGGTTTTGCAATTGGACATTCGGAAAAGCAGCAGGTTGTTCTTATTCCGGATGCTTCTGTAAAACAGATTTATACGGTTGAAAATCTGACGTCCTTTCACCGGTTTTTCCGGGAAAACAGTCTGATCATTTATCTTGGAGGGTATCACAACAGCACAAGAAGACAGCTTCTTATGGATATTTATCAAAAGCTTCCACACGCCAAATACTATCATTTTGGCGATATGGATGCAGGAGGCTTTCAGATTTATTACCATTTGTGTGAAAAGACGGGAATACCGTTTCAGACTTACCAGATGGATCTTGAAACTCTGAAAGCATATGAAAGCTATGCAAAGCCGCTTACAGAAAATGACCGTAAGCGGTTGAAAAAGCTTTGTGATACCAGGTTTTCAGAAGAAGAGAAAAAGCTGGCAGAATATATGCTTGATAAAGGAATCAAGCTCGAACAGGAGTGTATTAGGAATTGAATACATATTCATCCATCCGGCGGAAGGCTTCCTCTACCCTTGATTTTGGCAGTGCAAGATTCATACGGATATGACATGGGCCGTGGAACATCCTGCCGTCCTGTACGGCAACACCAACATCCCAGAGTGCGCGTTCCAGTTCATCAATTGTTTTTCCATGTGTTTTACACCAGTCGGTGCAGTCGGCAAAGAGCATGTAAGTGCCCTGCGGTCTGGCACAGGTAACACCTGCAAAATGTGTCTCGATGTAATCACAGGCAAAGCGTACATTTTCCGTCAGAACCTGACGCAGCTCATCAACCCATTCATAACCTTCCGGTTTGTAAGCACCAAGCAGCGCATACATGGAAAGTACGTTCATTTCGTTGTAATGGCAGAGGGAAGCTTCCTTTTCCATGCGCTCGCGAATCCAGGAATTGTATACAATGTGGTAGCTTCCGATCAGACCGGCAAGGTTAAAGGTCTTTGACGGAGCATAGAGTGCCACGGTACGCATTTTGGCATCTTCGGAAACAGACTGTGTCGGAGTGTGGGAATAGCCCGTTAAGATCAGGTCTGACCAGATCTCATCAGAGACAACAAACACATCATATTTGCGGAAAAGATCCATTGCTTTTTCAATCTCAGCCCGCTCCCAGACGCGTCCACATGGATTGTGCGGGGAACAGAAGATTGCAGCATGGATTTTTTCTTTTGCCAGCTTTTCTTCCATATCGTTATAATCCATGCGCCAGATGCCGTTTTCATCAAGCTTTAACGGACTGTGTACAAGCTCATAGCCATTGTTTTTCATGCACTCGGTAAAACCGATATAGGTTGGGGAATGCACAAGAACCTTGTCACCCTTCGAACAGAAGACATTCATTGCACTGATTAATCCGCCGAGCACACCGTTTTCATAGCCGATATGCTTTTTCGTAAGACCGGTAATGCCATTTCTTGTCTCCTGCCATTTTATGATCTCATCAAAATATTCTTTTCTCGGAGAGAAATATCCAAAAGCCGGATGCCTCGTCCGTTCAATAATTGCTTCCTGAATGGTTGGAACAACCGGGAAGTTCATGTCTGCAACCCACATCGGGATTGCATCAAATCCATTCTTTGGAGCACCTGGCGCAAAGCCGCCCGGAGCACCGAGCGCATCCAGTGCGATCGCATCTTTTCCTTTTCGGTCAAGGATTGTTGTAAAGTCGTATTTCATAAAATTCATATCCTTCCAATGTGTTAAATCCAGGTGGGATTTTATGCCAACCTAAATCTTTTCTTATGAAAACCATGAGAATTGTTATTTAAAAATAAGACAATTCTTTGGAATTGTGTGGAAAACATCATATGTTGTGGTTTATCAAAAATACAAATAAAAAAGTATTTAAAAACATGATTATGTTGAGGTTCAAAAATGGAGTTATTTATTCCTATTATACCTTGTAATAACACAGATTAACACATTTTTTTATTTCTTGTAAAAATAACCTAAAATGAAATTTTAAATTCCACTGCCTCATAAGGCGGTGGAATTCAGTCCTGCACAGTAGATATTTACTCTTTCATACATCAGTGTTATTGTAATAATTCCTTCTGACA
>CAKRLN010000138.1 GCA_934359535.1 uncultured Lachnospiraceae bacterium | reverse complement strand
GCCGCTCCCCAGTGTCTTCTTAATCTTTTTGTCACTTTTCACAATGAAATCTTGCTTAACTATGAGTTTCGCAATTGTCTAAGTCAGTTACTTAGGTGTTTGCGAAACTCTCTCAAATTACTGAATTATGACCTCTTCTGTCTGCGGATTACAGCCTGGGTTACTACGCCGGATACACCCATTACAATAATCGTTGATACAATCGTGATCACGGCTACCGGCAGAATGACCGGCTGTAATACGCCCCAGGAGTCTAAAAGACCAACTCCTGCCGGAATAAACATAAGCGGCATGATTTCAATTAAAAATTTTGCGGTATCTTTTACAGCAGATAGCTTGATAAGCCCAGTTTCAAGTGCCACAAATAAAATGACAAGCCCATAAATACTTGCCGGAATCGGCAGCGGGATGATATATTTTAACACTTCACCGACAAAGGAAATTGCCAGTATAATCATAAATTGTCTCAAAAATTTCATATTTGATATTCCTCATTTCTATTAAATTGTATTAGGTAATTGCAAAACACACTTGTCACTTCTCACAATGAAATCCTGTTTCATTATGAGTTTCGCAATTACCTATTAAATTTTATGATAAGTCTTACATATCTCTGCAAGACAGCAGATCTCGCAGTGTGGTACTGTCCGTGCCGTACACACTTCTCTTCCATGGTCGACAAACCGGTGGCAGAGTGCATTTCCCTCTTCCGGTGGAATAATCTTCCTAAGCGCCATCTCCACCTGCTTTGGATCCTTGATTCCATCGACAAGTCCGATCCGGTTACTGAGCCGAATGCAGTGCGTATCCGTGACGATCGCTGGCTTTCCATAGACATCACCTAAGATCAGGTTCGCGCTCTTTCTTCCAACTCCCGGCAGCTTTAAAAGCTCCTCCATCGTATCCGGCACCTGATAGTGATATTCTTCCCGCAGCATACGCATGCAGGCACTGATGTCCCTTGCCTTGCTTTTTCCAAGTCCGCACGGTCTGATAATTGCTTCAATCGCTTCCGGATCGGCATCCGCCAGTGCATCAATATCCGGATAAGCCTTATAAAGCTCTTCCACAACAACATTTACTCTGGCATCCGTACACTGCGCCGCCAGCCGCACGCTGACCAAAAGCTTCCATGCCTGATCATATTCCAGGCTGCAATCCGAATCCGGATATGCTTCCTTTAATCTGCGGATCACTTCCAATGCTCTTTGTTTTTTTGTCATAAGCCACCTTCTTTATTTCAAATTTCTTTCCTTCAATGATTGAATTTTACATAATTCGGGGTTCCACCCATAATTACCTTTTCCATTATATACTCCCAGTTTTGCAATTCAACTGCATTTTTGTATTAATTTGCGTCCAATTTCTGTAAAAAGAAAACACGCATACCAAAAATCCAGTGGAATACGCGTGTTTTTTCTTATTTTTCCAGATGTACCGCTCCGACCTGCCGGATCTTCATCGGATATATGGCATCCTTTCCGACATATGTTTCCATAAACCGGGTGTATGCATGCACCGCCTGCTTCGGAAGCACACACATGATCACTCCCGCAAAGCCTCCTCCATGTATGCGGCAGCAGCCGTCTCCCAATTCTTTTAAGAAAATCTCCGTCAAGGCAAGACATAGGGAGACCTTTTGTTCCCGGTAATCCGAAACTGCATAGCAGTTTTGTAAAAGCTCCCAGGAAGACTGTCCTGACTGTTTGAGAATTTTTAAAATCTGTTTCCTGTCTTTTGTCGAAACTGCCTGCATCATATCCGTAACCCGGTTATTTTCCTCAAAGAAATGGATCGCCCTTAATATCGCACGGTCATTTGCCATCTTGGGTGCGATCGCAGGCAGCTCTTTGCAAAGTGTCTCCAGCGTTGTTTCACTAAGCTTCGAGCAGCCCAGAGCTTCTGCAACCTGCTTCATCTCATCCGGAACCTCACTGTATTCGCGGCTCAGATCTGCATGCCCTTTTCCGGTATTTACGATCAGAAGCTGATCACCCATACGTTCAAAATCAAAGTTTACTTTCTGATATGCCACATCCTGTTTAAAATCCAAAAGAATCGTTCCACCCACGACACATGCCATCTGATCCATCAGTCCGGATGCCTTACCCCAGTAGTGGTTTTCCGCGTACTGTCCGATTTTTGCATATGTCACCGGGTTCATCCTGTTTTCATTAAAAAAGAAATTGATCATGGAACAAAGAAGCATCTCAAACGAAGCCGATGAGCTCACACCCGCCGAGCTGATCACTTCCGTGGTAACATATGCCTGAAATCCGGATATCTGATAACCGAATACTTCTACCGCCTTTGCAATTCCTGCCACCAGAGAAACCGTTGCCTGATCCGCAGGAATTTCATCTAGATTTTTCAGATCAATGACGATTTTTTCCCGGTAGCCCTCGCTGATGATCTCGATCCTTTCTGACGCATTTGGATATGCTGCCCCGATCGTATCCATATCAATACTGGCAGCTAAGACCATTCCTCCATTATGATCGACATGGTTACCAACGATTTCCGTTCTTCCCGGTGCCGTAAAAAAATCCATTTGTGATGTACCAAAGGCTTCCACATATCCATGATACAAACGTTCAAAACGTTTCCGGCTTTTTTCGGTTTCCCCATATACATTCTTTAATACATTCTGATCTGGTATCTGCATTTTTTCTCCTCCTGTTTTGTTTTTATCTGATTCCTATTATACATACCTCTGGATTTTCCGCCTTAAAACGCTTGTGCAAAACAGGTAATATATTGCTCTTTTATTATAATTATGGTAAAATTTTGCATATAAATAGTAATATATTGTGTTTTTCAAAAAGGGAGGATTGTCATATGCAGATCCAGACAGATGAATTGCAAAAAGAACTGAAGGAACACGGGAATTATCCTTTTCCCTTCCTCGTAAGCTATGAAAAGCTTTCCAAATATGAATCCGGCTCTTTTTTGTGGCACTGGCATCCAGAAATTGAGCTTACCCTGATCACAAAAGGAACCATGCTTTACAAAGTAAATAACAGTACCTTTCTTTTGTCGGAGGGGCAGGCTCTTTTCGGAAACAGCTGCACCCTGCACACCGGATCGATGTTTCAGGATCAGGATTGTGAATATATTGCCCTCACATTTGATCCGAAACTGATTTATGGCTATGAAAACAGCCGCATTTACACTGGCTATGTCAAACCATTGATCCGGAACGCTTCTTTATCTGCGGTTCATTTTGACCGGTCTTTGCCCTGGCATTCTGACACCATCCGGCTGATACAGGAAATCATACCGATCGCAACGGAAAAGAGTGGGGCTTTTGAATTTGATATCATTTCCCGGTTATTGGAATTCTGGAAACTATTATTTTTAAACCATGCAGACCTTTCTGCAAAGCCCACATATGACCAGAAAGCCTATGCGCGTATCCGGAGCATGCTTTCCTACATAGAAGCAAACTATGCCTCGGATCTGACGTTGGACGATATCGCAGGATCGATCCCGATATCACGCAGCGAATGCTCCCGGATATTTAAAAACTATATGCAGATTTCGCTTTTTGATTTTATTTCCCAGTACCGCATTGAAAAAAGCATGGAATATCTCAGCCACACCGGCTTTTCCATAACCGAAATCGCAGGTCTGGTCGGATTTCATGATTCCAATTATTATGCCAAGGTATTCAAGAAATACAAAGGCTGCTCGCCAAGCCAGTATCGACATTCCTGATTTTTAATGCCCGCCCGCCTTTTTTCCTGCTGTTTCGGTACATGACAAAGTCGGCAATATCTGCCACGATCCACCCGGTTGGTATGGACAGCCATATGTCCTGTTTCAGCTGCCTCATATCCCCTGCCCCATAGGATGCAGAAAATAACGCTCCGCTCCCCATGCATAACCTGATGATAATCGAAGTGATAAATATCATAAGCGTATACGCCGAACCCACTGCCCCAAGCGCGGATGTTCCGACATACCGCCCTACGATATAAGTATCCACCAGATTATAAACCTGCTGCAGGAGATTTCCTGCCCCGGTTCCTCGGCGATATCCTGTTTTTTCAAGCGGGCATTGTAATGATCCAGCTTTTTTACCCGGTCCCGGATTGTCTTTGAAATCTGAAATGCGCCAGAATTTACAAATTTTTTTGCATCTGCATTCCTGCCAAGCGCAATGAGACACCGCACATTATTATTTGCCGCACAGGAAAGATCCTTCTTTTGCTCTAAACATTGCCAGATATGTTTTACTTCTTTTGCAATATACGTCCAGATTTCATCCGGGGCATTTTTAAAAGGCACAAGAAACAAGTCTAATACTTCATCCTCGCCCAGGATTTCTTTTCCTTTTAAACTGGACAAAGCCCTCTGTCAGATAAAAAATCAACACATTACAGAATATACTCCGTAGTTCCTGGATATACGGGTGATCCTTCATCGCATCCAGCTTTGCTGACACCTGCTCCTCATTCATTGATGATTAAAATCCTCCATTCTGATATGCTCTTGCAATCACATAGGACGGTTCATAAAACGCACTACAATTATAGTTATCAATTACCTCACAGATTTCATTGTTATACACTCTCATAATTCCATCTGCAAAATCCTCTTTTGTAGACATCGTATCCCGGATCAGGCGCTGATATACTGCCCCCATATCAAGTGGTGATGGAACACTTTCCGCTATCTCTTTATCAACTGCTGTAATATCATAATCTCCATCTTTCAAAGCGTAATCCTTTATCCAGTCATCTTCCACCTTTAATGGATTTTCGCAATGCAAAACACTGGCACAGCTCAGCAGATGATACACACCATCTCTCCCAATTGTATTAACAACATACTTATTTTTTTGCTTAATATGCCTTGCCACCCGCTCTATCATGTAACACACAAAATAAAGATCATTTATTTCGATTTCTTCCTCTGGGAAATACTTATTTTTCATATTGTTTCACTCCCTTCAAAAGTTAATGTTTTCAATGCATCTTCTGTACAGAACACAATCTGATGTGTAGGATAGCTGAATCTTACCAATCCCCAGAAAGCATCACGTGGAATTCTCCCATCAACAAAGCCTTCTACAAAATTCCATATCTGGTCATCTGCCATGGGACCTTCTACAATGTCATAATCATGTTCAATTCCCCGTCTGCAATGAACAATAAAATTAAGCCATTCATCCGTCATCTCATCAAACTTCAGTACTTTTAAATCATTCTTAGCCCTATATTCGTATCGGTTTACAACCGATGCACCCTTTCTCGTCATTGCCCAACGCTTTGCCTGTTTTTCATAACTGGTACAATAAAAGCCATATCCAAAATCTTTGTAGAAGCCATTCTGGAGAATACGTGGAACAGATACTTCTACATTGCTTCCATGATATATCATCATACAGTAACTCCTTTTTTCTCACAAACTCTGCTATATTCTTATTTCAATTATAACAAGTATTTTCCTTTTCTACACTATATTTTTGAAAAGCCTTTGTGATAAACGCAAACAACACCCGAACGCATAATGGCTCAGGTGCTGTCTTTCAAAAAATATTCGATTTTAATGATGGAACAGACGGATTCCGGTAAAGCTCATAACCATTCCATACTTGTTGCAAGTCTCGATGACATGGTCATCACGGATTGATCCGCCTGGCTCTGCCACATAGGTAACACCGCTCTTATGGGCACGCTCGATGTTATCCCCAAATGGGAAAAATGCGTCCGAACCAAGTGCCACACCAGTATTCTTATCAAGCCATGCGCGCTTCTCCTCTGCGGTAAAGATATCTGGTTTTACCTTGAAGGTTCTCTGCCACTCGCCCTCGGCAAGCACATCCATATAATCCTCTCCCATATAAAGATCAATTGCATTGTCTCTATCCGCGCGTCCGATGCCGTCAACAAACTGAAGTCCGAGTACCTGCGGTGACTGTCTTAACCACCAGTTATCTGCCTTTGATCCGGCAAGACGGGTGCAGTGGATACGGGACTGCTGTCCTGCTCCGATACCGATTGCCTGTCCGCCTTTTACGTAACATACCGAGTTGGACTGTGTGTATTTTAAAGTAATCATTGCGATCGTAAGGTCAATCTTTGCCTGCTCAGTCAGCTCTTTGTTCTCGGTTACGATATTG
>CAKRLN010000137.1 GCA_934359535.1 uncultured Lachnospiraceae bacterium | reverse complement strand
TACGACCGGATGCCCTTTCTCATAGCGGTCATGGTGGATTGCACCATCCCTGCTGATCTCAACATCCAGATAAGTAGACAGCGCATTGACAACCGAAGAACCAACTCCGTGAAGTCCACCGCTTGTCTTATACGCTGCATTGTCAAATTTGCCTCCGGCATGCAATGTGGAAAATACCACGCGCGCTGCGGATACCCCTTTTGCATGCATACCAACCGGGATGCCTCGTCCATTATCGCGGACGGTACAGGAACCATCCTTCTCCAGCGTCACCCAGATCGTATCACATGCCCCTGCAAGATGTTCATCCACGGAATTATCTACGATCTCATAGATCAGGTGATTCAGTCCTTTCCTCGATACACTTCCAATATACATTCCAGGTCTCTTGCGGACTGCCTCAAGCCCCTCAAGAACTGCTATACTGTTTGCATCATACGATTGTTTCTGTGCCATTCTTATCTGTTATGCTCCTTCTATCCATTATTATAGTTAGGTGTTTGCGAAACTCACTTTTTTCTATCTTTTATTGTTCAAAGTGACAAAAATTATTTCTTCTGATCCCTCATATGTGCAAGAACCATCACTGCGATCCGGAAGGTCATTGCATCGTCAAATGTCCGGATGTCAAGACCAATGGATTTCTCAATGCGTTCAAGACGATATACAAGCGTATTCCGGTGTACATATAATTGTCTTGCTGTCTCTGAAATATTCAGGTTATTCTCAAAAAACTTCCCAATGGTAGACATTGCCTCCTCATCGTCAAGCACCTCTGGAATCTTATCCCCGAATACTTCCTTGATAAACATATCACAAAGGCTCATCGGAAGCTGATAAATTAGTCTTCCAATCCCAAGACGTCCATAGGAGATGGTATCAAGCTCCGCATAAAATACCCTTCCTACCTCAAGTGCCATCTTCGCCTCCTGATAGGAATCGGTAATTGCAGGAATCTGTGTTACTACATTACTGTAGCCAACACGTACCTTAATCATTGCTTCCATATGGAGGTTATCTACCAGGCATTTCGCAGTCTCATCGAGCACCTCTTCCATTTCATCCTCTGCAATATCCGATACATCTTTGACAAGGACAACACTGTGTTCATCTACACTTGTCACAAAATCCTTTGTCTTCACATTCGACAGATTCTTCACAAGCTCCATGGCATCGTCATTGCCCTTTTTGCCAGTATCAATAACAAACACGACTCTTGGTGCCTGCTCAATATGAAGTTTCTTCGCTTTCGCAAAAATATCAACGATCAACATATTTCCAAGCAGAATATTCTGAATAAAATTATTCCGGTCAAACTGCTCCACAGAGCTCATGACAAGATTGCGGATCTGGCATACTGCCATTCTTCCGAGTGTATAAGCAGTCTCTCCGGTTCCGTGCATAAGCAGAACATACTCAGTCTCATTCTCCACCACAATCTTAAAAAACTGATACTGCTGATAGGTCTGCTGTTCTGCCATCGAATGGCAGAAATCACAGACAACGCTCTCAAGTGGAATATCCGCCTGCATAGTTGCAGCAACTTCCTTTCCTTTGCTGTTATATAGCAGCATATCAATCTTGGTAATCTCTTTGATTTCATCTAATGTATTCTGTAATTTCTGATGTGAAAGCATGGGCATATCTCCTGTTTCGTCTTTCATTGAACTGATTCGTATCATATCATATCGAACATTTGTTTGCAAGTTTTTATTTTGCCGGATATCTATGAATATTACGAAAACGTTACAGTTGACGCGTGAACTGTAACCGAAAAACTGGGTGTAAATATTTCACACCCAGTTTCATTATTTACAACTATTCAATTTTATCCGACTAGTTTGTAATTGTCAATTCTGTTTCTTTGTCGAAAACATGGATCTTCTTTGGATCAAAGGCAAGTTTTACTTTATCTCCCATACGTGCTGGTGTATTGGAAGCAACTCTTGCTGTCATGTTAGCACCTGCGATTGAGTAGTACAGTAATACTTCTGCACCTAATAACTCGTATCCAGTGATCTCAACATCAATTGTGTTAGCTCCTGCTTTCTCGATCACTTCTGGATCATCGCTGATATCTTCTGGTCTGATACCTAATACAACTTTCTTTCCAGCGTATCCGCCATCGATTAATTTCTTTGCTTTCTCTTCTGGTAACTCAACAACATGCTTGTCAAATTTCAGAGAAGCCTTAGCTCCTTCAACGATGCACTCTGCATCAACAAAGTTCATCTGTGGAGATCCGATGAATCCTGCTACGAATAAGTTATCTGGCTCATTGTATAATTTCTGTGGAGAATCTACCTGCTGGATTACACCGTCTTTTAATACAACGATTCTTGTTCCCAGTGTCATAGCCTCTGTCTGATCATGTGTTACGTAGATGATTGTAGCACCTAATCTGTTATGTAAGGAAGCGATCTCAGATCTCATCTGTACACGAAGCTTTGCATCCAGGTTGGATAAAGGCTCATCCATAAGGAATACCTTAGGATTACGAACGATTGCACGTCCCATGGCAACACGCTGTCTCTGTCCACCGGATAAAGCCTTTGGCTTACGGTCTAATAATTTCTCAAGGTCAAGGATTCTTGCTGCTTCCTCAACTTTTTTCTTGATCTCATCCTTTGGTACTTTTCTTAATTTCAGACCAAATGCCATGTTATCAAATACTGTCATATGAGGATACAGAGCATAGTTCTGGAATACCATTGCGATATCTCTGTCCTTAGGCTCAACATCGTTCATAAGCTTTCCATCAATGATCAGCTCACCAGAAGAAATCTCTTCCAGACCTGCGATCATACGTAATGTAGTAGATTTACCACATCCAGATGGTCCTACGAAAATGATGAACTCCTTATCTTCTACTTCAAGGTTAAAATCTTTAACAGCTTCAAAACCGTTAGAGTATACTTTGCAAATGTTTTTTAATGATAAACTAGCCATTTAAAAAAACCTCCCTAAGTTTTTTCTTTGTATTTTTGTAACTGGTTCATGTGAACCCTTTCGATAGGTTTATAATACATGACAACCCGTTTTTTGCCTATTGGCAAACTACCAAAGATTTTTTCCTCTTCTTTGTCACTTTGACGAACTGCTATGCTTTTCCGGTGCTGCCAAAGCCTCCGCGGTCCACAGCTCCAAGATGATCCGTCTCTTCAAAGCAGATCTTTGGCTGATTTTCCACAATGCGGAACTGGGCAATGCGGTCGTTGACATGAATAACGGTGTCCCTTGTTGCGTAGACCGGCATCCGCCACATATCATGATCTCCGCAGTAGGAGCCGTCCACAACACCAACACTGTTTGTCTGGATTAATCCCCAGGTCTTAAAGGTCGAGCTTCTCGGTGCAATATGTGCCTCATAACCCTTTGGAAGCTCCATCGCAACACCAAGCGGAATCAGCTTAAAATCCCCGGCATGAAGTGTAACCTCCTCGGAAGCACGCAGATCAATCCAGTCTGATTTGCCATCGATATACGTAAGCTTGTCAATTGCGTCTGTAAAATACTTAATACGGATTGTTTCCATATGGATGATTCTCTCCTTTTCTTCTGTTTCGCAACCACCTGATTTCATTCGGTGTTTTTACCATGCAAGGCTGTCGCTCTCCACCCGTCTGTCACGAAGCATGAGATCAGAGACAGCTTCTTTTGCAGGTTTGTTCTCAAAGAGCACGCGGTTTACCTCCTGGATGATCGGAATCTCTACCTCATAGCGTCTGGCAAGCGCAAGTGCCGCTTTCGCAGAATAGATTCCCTCAACTACCATTTTTACCTCTTTGGTTGCTTCTTCCATCGTAAGTCCCTGACCCATTAACATTCCGGCTTTCCGGTTTCTGCTGTGTCTGCTCTCACACGTAACGATCAGATCTCCGATTCCGGTTAATCCGAAAATCGTCTCACTCCTTGCGCCCATCTTCATTGCAAGACGGCTGATCTCGGTGATTCCTCTTGTAATCAGTGCTGCCTTTGTGTTGTCACCATATCCAAGTCCGTCTGCCATCCCTGCTGCAAGCGCGATCACGTTTTTTAAGGCTCCGCCGAGCTCCATGCCAAGCACATCCGGACTTGTGTATACACGGAATACCTCATTCATAAACGCATCCTGGATCTTCTCGGCGGTTGCTTTCGTCTTTGCGCCAGCGACAACCGTTGTCGGAAGCCCGGTTCCGACTTCCTCTGCATGGGATGGACCACACATGACTGCTGCATCACAGGCTGGAATCTCCTCTGCAACAATATCCGTCAGTGTCATTAAGGTATCTTCTTCAATTCCCTTTGCCACACAGACAATGATCTGTCCTTCTTTTACAAAAGGCGCCATGCTTTTTGCCGTACTCCTTGTAAAAACCGACGGAACCGCAAGCACAAGCATCTCACTGCCTTCGATTGTCTCCTTTAAGTCTGTTGTAAAAGAGACATTCTTTGGAAGGATGACTCCTGGAAGCTTCTCTGTATGCTCATGCTTTTCCTTTAGCATTGCAATCTCCTGCTCCATAATCGACCAGAGCGTTACCTGTTTTCCGTTTTTTGCAAGCACTAAGGATAATGCTGTTCCCCAGCTTCCTGCTCCGATCACACCAATTTTTTTCATATCTGATCACTTCGCTTTCTGTCCAAATTTATTTTCTGTGCCATGTAAAAGGCGGACGATATTTGCCCGGTGTCTCCAGATTCCCATTGCAGCAAAGCAGATCGTAAGAACATCAAATTCCACTACCCAGTCTGCCCCGATATGTATAATTCCCATATGGTTAAATAAAATGACCTGAACCACAAATGCGATCAGCATACAGATCGATCCAAGGGAAACATAGCGTGTTGCCACAACAAGAATAAGAAAAAGTGAAAGGCAGACCGGCACTGCCTGTGGACATACCACAAGGATCACCCCAGCTGTACAGGCAATCCCTTTGCCGCCCTTAAATTTCAGATAAAATGGGAAATTATGTCCAAGCACTGCGCCAAAGCCGGCATACAGCTCAAGCACCTTTACTCCATCCGGACAGCTTCCCTGATAGAGCAGATGCGCAATCACAACTGCAAATATCGCCTTTAACAGATCACCTGCAAAAGTCACAGCTCCAGCCTTCCAGCCAAGTGTCCTTAAGGTATTCGTCGTTCCGGAATTCCCACTTCCATGCTTTCTGATATCAATTCCCTTGCTCTTTCCATAGAGATATCCGGTCTGGAATGTTCCAAGGAGGTATCCGATAACCAGAACAATAAAACGTGCTGCGATCATTTACTTTTCTTCCTTTCGTTCCCGGATAATAAATTTGAGTGCTGTTCCACGGAAGCCAAATGTATCACGGATCCGGTTCTCAAGATATCTTGTATAAGAAAAATGCATTAACTGTTTATCATTTACAAAGATTACAAATGTAGGCGGTTTTACCGCTGCCTGTGTAATATAGTAGATCTTCAGGCGTTTTCCTTTATCACTCGGTGGCTGCTGCATGGCAACGGCTTCCGCAACGATCTCGTTTAATACACCAGTCTGGACGCGCATGGAATTATTCTCAAGCACAACATCGATCATTTCAAAAAGCTTATTCACACGCTGTCCGGATTTTACGGAAATAAAAAGAATCTCTGCATATGGCATAAAGCTTAATACCTGACGGATTTTTTCTGTGTGCTCCTTCACAGAATGGTTGTCCTTCTCGATTGCATCCCACTTATTGACCGCAATGATGATTCCTTTTCCTCTGTCATGTGCGATTCCAGCGATCTTTGCATCCTGCTCCGTCACACCCTCAGTCGCATCAATCATAATAATTACAACATCTGACTTTTCAACAGCTGTTACTGCACGGATAATGCTGTAGCGCTCGATCTCCTCTTTGATCTTGTTCTTTCTCCGGAGTCCTGCCGTATCAACAAAAATATACTCCCTTCCATCGTACTTGATGTCGGTATCGATTGCATCCCTCGTTGTTCCGGCAATATCCGATACGATAACGCGATCCTCCTGCGCAAGACGGTTAATCAAGGAAGATTTTCCTACATTTGGTTTTCCAATGATTGCAACACGCGGTCTGTCATCCTCTTCATCAATTCCTGCTCCGGCTGGGAAATTTTTAACAACCTCATCGAGCATATCTCCAAGACCCAGCATAGACGCGGCCGATACCGGATGTGGATCTCCGATTCCAAGATTATAGAACTCATAGACATCTGC
>CAKRLN010000136.1 GCA_934359535.1 uncultured Lachnospiraceae bacterium | reverse complement strand
TTTTCGGCGCTTTTTAATTTGTTTCACTTACTCTTTGACGCTCTTATCTCCGCTGTTTCCGGGTGTTCCAGCGCCGTCTGTGGTAATCTATGTGGTCAAAAACGCTTCCCGCCCGGTTTCCGGTGAAGATTCACCGGTGCCGGACGGAAAGCGTTTTGCGTTTCAGACCGTCTGCATTGTAACTCTGAGCAGAGTGTTATGCAAGTGGTTTCTGCAAGGGTGGCAGCTCAAAGTTTGCGGGGCAATAAACAAAGAAATAGCAAAAATGGATTCTTCAAGAACATAAAGGGGGATTGCTTTTACTACCCAATCGCTATATACTAAAAATACCGTGTGACATGTTTCTCTGAAATGGGGGTTATAGACGCAGAAAAATCTTTTGATTTCAACGGCTTGATGAACATCAAAAAAATCTGCGCAAGCAATTAATTATTTATTATAAATAGTGCAGTGTGACATCTTCCAATGGGGGTATGTGTGTATGTCCAAAAAGGTTGTGACGCTTTTAAATAAATATGGCCCGATGCTTTCTGGCGAGCTTGCCAGAAAATTTGAGCATGAATATGGGGCTTCCAACACGGCGGCGCGCCAAGCCCTATCGCGCGCAAAAAAACCGGTTAATAAGATATGCACCCTTTCGTTTGATAAGAATCAGAAATTCTTTTATCTTGAGAGCCAATATATGTCTAACCGCTATATTGAGCGCTTAATGGATGCCATAAAGCAGTCATCCCAAATTAACTGGGTCTATATCTGTGCATTTCAGTCTCAAAATGGCTTTGTGGCCAAGAGCATTTTGCCTTCTCTGGTATCATCGCCGATCAAGAATGTAAAAGGGCACAAGCTCCACCAGAGAGTGATTGACGATTTGCTGAAGTGTGGCATTATCGTAGAGTATAATGAGACACATTGGATGCTTGCCGAATGGGCCTCTATACAAAATCGCAGTATCGCCCGCGCAGCAGGTCTTGAAACCGTAAAGAAACAAGTTGTGAACGACTTTGCATCTTGGGCGCAGAACATTAACTTAATCGGTTATGATTCAGCCAAAGTGCTTTCTGCATCGGCGGAATTTGCAAACTTTCAGTGGGCGCTAACAGCCCCTGCATACATTCAACCTCTATATGATACCGAGAAAATTCGGCCGGGCTTTGTTGTGGCGGATATCTTTTATGGACGTACAGCCACGGAGGAAGACATCAATTTTTTTCTGGATAAGCTCTCTGTGATCCGAACCTTTAAAAAACTACCTGCATTTATGCCTGTGTTCTTGGTTGAAAATATAACTCGGGAAGCATTGATGGTGTTGAAAGAAAACAAAGTGATGGTAGCCCTCATAAAAAATGTATTTGATGAAAAGTATGCCGAGCTGTTAGCGGAAATTGTTAGTGTGTTTTCGCACTCCAGCGCAATTATTTCCAAGAACCCAGGAAAAATCGAAACGCTATTCAGCGAAATTGCAAAGGCAGAAGGCCGGTATAATGATATTATCGGAGATATGTTTGAACTCCTTGTTGGATACTACTATCAGCATATCGGTTACCGTTACTTGGAAATCAGAAAGCTAATACAAATCCCTGATTCAAATGATAAAAACGAAATCGACGTTTTGGTTGAGCGTGATGGCGAAATCATTATTGTTGAATGTAAAGCAACACAGTCTGCTCTTGACCACATCTATGTTGAAAAGTGGTTGTCTCAGACGATTCACCGCATTAGAACTTGGGCATTGAGTCGGTACCAAGATGGGCAAAAATTGAAGTTCCAGTTGTGGTCATTGGGAGGATTTACACCAGAGGCAACGTCCTTATTAACTTCGGCAGCTACCCGCACCCGAAAGTATAAAATCGAGTTTTTCGACAAAAGTCAGATCATTGATATGGCCAAGGCACACAAAGTGCAACCGGTAGTAGAGGTTTTACAACAATATTTTCAAGCGCCGCTTGAAAAAGCAATTAAAAAGCATTGAAAGTAGGCGTTGCTTACTATTTTGCGTCATAGATAAAGGGCTCAGATAGAGATGTTAAAACTCTATCTGAGTCTCTGTTATATAAACCAAAAATCATGCGAATGCATTATTTTCTTGCTTTTTCTGACCGAATGCGCTATCATAATAAACAACGCTGTCAGTGTTGTAATAGACCTCGGCAGTATGGCTATATAGACCAGATGCTCTGCCAGGCGGCAGAGCATTTTTCGTATATCAGTATGGAGGAGATATTTTATGACGGTCAGTTATAAAAAGCTCTGGAAGCTGCTCATCGACAAGGATATGAAGAAAAAAGACCTGTGTGCAAAGGCAGGTATCAGCCCGGCCTCAGTTACTAAGATGGGACGAAACGGACATGTTACCACGGAAATACTGGTAAAAATTTGTGCCACATTGGATTGTGGTATTGGAGACATTATGGAAATCGTACCAGGCGAAACAGATTAAGATTACTCGAAGTGGGTTTCTTTTAAAACAGTTATGTAATGGAAAGCTGCTCTGTCGCAATGCGGAGGAGGGTAAAATGTCAATTATTGAACGCTACCATAAAATATTTGATAAGGAAATCCTCCAAAAGAGCAGAGGAGTAATATTTTCTTTCTCACCGTTGCAGGATCAATTTATTTATCAGCCCTACAGTCATAATATTTCGGCAGATTCTGTTGAAAAACTGGGTGAGTTGATGAGACACAACCTCTTTTTCTATAGCTACGGAGAAGAGGAGGTTGTACAGCACTATGAGAAAGATCATTTCTCCTCTCTGGAGCAGGCAGCTAAGTATGCGTATATTAATCGCCTGCCTAAAAGAGCAGATATTACTGATGGCCTCCCAAGTGAAGTACTATTGGATTTGCTTGTGCAGCTATATAATCCACAGGCCTGCAAACTGGCGGTTAGAACGATCCTTCGGCAAAACGATAACAATGAAATCAAGGGATATGACTTGACATATTTCTCAAAGGATGAAACCGGCGTTTCCTTATGGCTCGGACAAGCTAAACTTGGTGGGAAAGCTTATTGTAAAACGGATATTAACAAAGATCTTTTGGAGAAATTCACTGCGGAGTATTTGTCAAAGCAGATTTTCTTTGTATGCGAAAAACGGGTTTCTCTAACAAATGACACAAAAGCGATTCTTGAAGCCATTGAGGAAATCAATATCCGATCTATGGAAGACGATGCGACGTTGCGTGGGAAAAAACTGCTCGATTATTTCAAATCCGAGGGTATAAGGATTAAGATTCCCTGTCTGTTGGCCTATGGGGAAGAAACCGTCTACAAGGATGCCAGAGCGCTCTGTCAGATGATTGACCGAGAGACCGATAGTATCCGGAATTACTTCAATGCGCATACATATGCTTTTCAAGGCTTCAGCCCTGAAATTGTGTTCTATGTGTTTCCGATAGAAAGCATTGAGCGATTGAGAGATAAGGAGGCAGGCTTCTATGCAGGATTATGCTAAGCAACTGCTTTCAGCGATTAACCAGTATGATGCTGATAATCCAGAGAGCGTAAACCATCTGCGCGATTTAGTTTGCTGGATATCTGATAATGATGCGCTGAAGAAGGACAAGGTGCTTGCACAATTACTATACATTGCGTCCCAAAAGATGCGTGTTTTCGGCTACAACATGCTCAATGGTTATTCCGAGGATCCAAATGAGGCGCTTGCGACCCTTGAAGATATAAGTAATCGAGCCATAAAGAACCTGTATCGCTCTCGCGTCAATGAAAAAAACACCCTGGACAAATCCCAAATGGAAGTTGTTGACTTGTTCCAGAGCCTCTCCCCACGCCGCTTGCTTGTGAGTGCCCCGACATCATATGGAAAAACATTCTTAATGCGGGAAATCGTATTTCTGAATAAGGACCGATACAATAACATTCTTTTGGTTTTTCCTACAGTTGCATTGCTTCTGGAAAATGCCCGAATGATGTCTGCTTTTGTTTCTGATAATAACCTTGACTACCAGATCATCAAAACGGTTGATTCGGTTGTTGAGGACGAATCGAAGAAGATTTTTGTCTTCACCCCGGAAAGAGCTCTACAACTAATTGCGTCTTTCCCTGATTTAAAGATTGACTTCTTTTTCTTTGACGAGGTTTATAAAATAGACGAAGATTATTGTAATGACGAATTGGACGATAGCGACGACGAAAAGAGTAAAAAGAATAAGAAAACAAATTCGAATCCCCACGACTTTCTGAACGAAGACCGGGGAAAAACTTTTAGAGTTGCCTTATACCTGTTGGCGAAATCCGTAGATGAATTCTATCTCGCAGGCCCAAACTTGAACCAGGACCGATTTAGCAAGGGCATGAAACGATTTCTGTCACTGAATCAAATTGTAGTTAAAGAAATCAATTTTGAACCAACCTTGCGAATTTCAGTTAATGCGCATAGTAGCAAGATAGAGGAAGTAACTCCATGTTTTCTTCCCAAGTCGGAAAGCAGCGAACTGGTTTCCACAGAGAAAAAAGTCAATGACCGTATCAAGAATGTGGTAACATATATTAGCGATAAGCACTATGGGAAAACATTGTTGTACTGTACAACGCCGGCAAAAGCTATCGAATACTCCAATAAACTATCTGATAATATGGGTGCACTCAGGGCTTTTGATGCATATCCAGATGATTTTAAAACATTCCTTTCCCATATTCAGAAAGAGTACGACATCGATCACTCGGTCGATGAATGGAGCCTTATTAAAGTTTTGCAGAATGGTTTTGGGATGCATCATGGTAAGTTACCCAAGTACATTCAGCAGGAAATCTTAGACCAGTTCAATAAAGGAACTTTCGATGTATTGTTCTGCACATCCACAATTGTTGAAGGGGTAAATACGGATGCCCAAAACATGATAATCCTGAACGCATCTAAGGGATCAAAAAAGCTAACCCCTTTTGATATTAAAAACATCAAAGGAAGAGCTGGACGATATTATCATTGTTTTATTGGGCGAGTATTTTATATGACGAAAGAGCTTCAGGAAATCGAAGATTCAGATTCAATGACCTTGAACTTTGTCACTTACTCCGATAATGAATTAAGTGTTATCGATCTTGATAATGCTGAAATAGAAGATTTAACAAGTATAAATACCCAGCGGAAAATGGAACGAGAGACCGTTACTCAACAGTTTGTTCTTCCACAAGAAGTTTTCTTTAAAAACCGAACCATATCCAAAGAAAATCAAGAGAAATTACTCCACTTACTAATGACTGATTCCGAGTTCAGCAAATATTCACCATTGCTTACCCATGCTGTTGATGTCGAGGGCTTCCTGCACTATAGATGGATTAACAAAATTTTGAATACCTTTTATAATGCAAGTTTGATTGATGAGATCACATGCAAAAAATTCTCGGCAATAGCGAATAATTATTATGAGGGCGGTTTTAAAGCACTACTCGGATATGAAGTAGGCAAGTACAGGAGAGGTCATTATAAGTCAATGGACCGGGCATATTCAGAAGCTTTCAAATCACTCAAAGATGTTCTTGAACACAAGATACCCAAAATTCTGTCTTTATTTGAAAGTATTGTAGTATTTGTTGCGAAGCAGGAAGGAATAGGTGTTGAGACATTTTCTTTATCTCGTGTGCGGAGATACTACGAAACCGGTGTCAAAAGTCTGTTGGGAGAGGCTCTAATTGAATATGGATTTCCCACAGATGCGATTAGACGAATAGAGGAAAATCACAAAAAGATTAAGAGCATGACTGTTTCAGAAGCAAAAGAATATTGTAGACTCCATTTCCGTGAAGTTCAGTTGCTTCTTGACACATATGAGAGAAGTCTTTTTATTAAAGCTATGAGGACATTCTGATTAGAGCAAGGGGGGAATATCACTGAACATAAGGAGTGTATCCGTGATAAGGATTTTCGGGACATTCTTTCGCTTCAAGCATGTATTATTGATGATGCAGAGTACTTAGACGAGAAAATATAAAGAGTAACCATCTAAAACCAAATTATCAAACGGAAGGCATCCTGGCAAAAAGAGCCGGGATGCTTTTTCAGCAGATACACCGCAATAGACAAAGAATTAGCCCGGATATATAATTAAAATTCACGCATGGTTTTGCGTTGCTGTATAATTAAAAATCTCTAATCTAAAAATGATAATCCAAATCTGAAAACTGGATTTTCAATAGACAAATTGAAGCTGCTGTGTTAGAATTAACCTGTATTAGTGTATACTCTGACA
>CAKRLN010000135.1 GCA_934359535.1 uncultured Lachnospiraceae bacterium | reverse complement strand
CGTTCTTTATATTCTTTTGTTTTTCCTTTTAATTCCTCATCTGAGAGTGCACCCATCTTCTCCTTATAGGATTCGATCTTATCCACGATCGGATAGATCCGTTTTAACTCCCTCTGGCTGTGGGTACCAAATAATTTGGTTAATGTACTCATTTTTCTAACTCCTATTCAAACAATACGGATATTGTATCACTTTCCCAGTATTTGCACAACATGAACACATGAATGAATTATTAACTTTTTGTAAACGTTCGTCATATACCGCACGGCTTCTTTCCTGATACATGCTTGTAAAATCCGTGATTTCCTGTTATAATCATCGCAGTTTTATTTACATTTTATTCAGGCTTGTCCGTCTGACACGGACAACACCAATTTCACAGGAGGGGAAACTATGACCTACGAATACAATACAAAAGGAACCTGTTCCACACACATCACCTTCGATATCGAGGACAATAAATTACACAACGTACAATACACCGGCGGCTGCAACGGCAACCTTAAGGCAGTTTCCAGTCTTGTAGAGGGTCTTCCGGTAGAGGAAGTAATCACCCGTCTCGACGGCATCAAATGCGGATTTAAAAGTACATCCTGCGGCGATCAGCTTGCAAAAGCATTAAAGGAAGCATGCGGCAAATAAGCCGATGCTTCCTTTTTCTTTATGCCAGCGGCTGAAGCACCGGCTGGATCTGTTTTCCCTTGAGTGCCATCTCGATTGTATCCGGAAGAAGCTCCATCTTTGCAATCAGTGAGTTCGGTTTGCTCTTGTAATTGTCCTGCCCAAACGGAACAAAATAAATATTTTTTGTATTCATCAGCATTCCAATGTTCTTAAAATTTGCCCCAAGCGCATCGTTTGTAGAAATTGCAATAACAAGTGCCTTGCCGTTTCGCATGTGTGCCTTTGCTGCCATAAGCACCGGGGTATCCACAATTCCATTACAGAGCTTTGCTGCCGTATTTCCGGTACATGGTGCGATAACCATGATGTCCAGGAAATTATTCGGGCCGATCGGCTCTGCCTGACTTAATGTCTTGATCCCCTCATTTTCCGTAATTTCGCAGATTCCTTCCACATATTCCCTTGCACTCCCAAACCGTGTGTCACAGCTTTGTGCCGCAAACGAAAATACTGGAATTACATTGGCCCCCATCTCCTTTAACCGGATAACCTCCTTTCTGGATTTGGAAAATGTACAGAAGGAACCGGTAATTCCATATCCTATATTATAATTTGAAAAATCCATGATTTCTCCTCTTTTCTCACATCTTCAGGAAGCGTATGACGGATCACACAGTCCGCGAGGATTTTTGCACTGGATTTTGGCGTATAGATACCCGGAAGACCAAGTGCCTCTATGACCGGGATGTGATATTTTTCCGCTGCCTTTTTATCCGTCCCGCCCGGCTTCGATGCAATATCAAGAATCACTGTGTCCTTATGCATTTCCCGGATCATGGACTCCGTAATGACAGGTGCCGGAACTGTATTAATAATTCCCCTTGTTCCATATGCTTCCTCCGGTGCATAAGAAAAATCCGATGCATTATGCCCATCCGCCTTCGCAGCCTTTCTGTCCCTGACACTCCTTGCAAGAACCGTAACATTGCCTCCAAGGGCTGCAATCTTTGCTGCAATCGTCTTCGCGCATCTGCCATATCCGGTAACAATATATTTTTCATTGCGGATTGAATACCGACTGTGAAAAATAAGCTCCGCTATGGCAGCCTCTGCCGTTACCTCTGCATTTGCAAGGGCAACCTCTTCCTCTTCCATAAAATCAACAAATGAAATCTCATATTTGCGAAAAAACTTCTTCCATTCCTCCGGGAACTTTCCACCAAATACCGTAAGTCCCTGCACAATGCCCTCTTCACGGTTCAACATAAGATTTTCCTGCACAACAGACCGGATATGATACAGTTTATCTATTTTTAAAACAGGCGTAGGAAGAATCACCTGCCCGGCTCCCCGGATCAGGGCTGCCAGCTCATCCATGCGGCTCTCCTTATATCTGCCTGGAAGATAATCTCCAATATACTGTTGTCTTTGATCCGTAACAAAAATAACCGTATAGTTCTCCATACACAAAACGCTCCCTTCCATATAACATATGAAAGGGAGCATTTATTCGTTCCTGAAAAACTATAATCTTGTTACAACAAAAATGTCATAAATTGCTTTGATTGCGTTTTCAAAATCATCGTTGCTTACACCGATGATAATGTTTAACTCAGATGATCCCTGATCGATCATCTTAACATTGATATTTGCATGTGCAAGTGCTGAGAAAATACGTCCAGCTGTTCCTCTCTGGGACTTCATGCCACGGCCTACAACTGCGATCAGTGCAAGATCAGCCTCAAGGTCAATGATATCCGGATGTGCAAGTCTGCGGAGTGCGCTGATTACCTGCTGCTCTTTGCCCTCAAACTCTGCCTGATGTACAAACACTGTCATCGTATCAATTCCGGATGGCATATGCTCGATGGAAATGCCATTCTCCTCAAATGCCTGAAGAGCTTTGCGGCAAAATCCGACCTCTGAATTCATCATATCCTTATCAATGCTTACCGCAACAAAGCCTTTCTTTCCTGCGATACCGGTAATGGTATACTCAGCCTTCTGACATGTGCTCTCAACAATCAGTGTTCCCTCATCATCCGGTGCATTCGTATTTTTAATGTTGATCGGGATTCCAGCCTTACGTACCGGGAAGATCGCATCCTCATGAAGCACAGAAGCTCCCATGTAGGATAACTCACGCAGCTCACGGTAAGTAATAACCTTGATTGGCTTGGAGTCCTTGATAATACGTGGATCTGCTACCAGACAGCCGGATACATCCGTCCAGTTCTCATACATGCTTGCATGTACGGCTTTTGAAACGATAGAACCGGTAATATCTGATCCGCCCCTTGAGAATGTGCGGATGCTTCCATCCGGATTCGAACCATAGAAGCCTGGAACAACCGCAGTCTCGATTTTCTCAAGCTTTGCTGAAAGTACTTTATCTGTACGGTCTGCGTCAAAGTTCCCCTCTTCGTCGAAGAAAATCACTTCTGCCGCATCAACAAATGTATATCCTAAGTAATTTGCCATAATGATACCATTTAAATACTCACCACGGCTTGCTGCATAATCCACGCCTGCTTTTTTCTTGAAGTTCTCTGAAATTTTCTTAAATTCCTCTTCTAAAGAAAGCTTTAATTGAAGTCCGTTAATGATGGAATCATAACGATCCTTGATCTTCATCAATGGTACACGGAAATCCTTCTCTTCCTCTGCTAACGCATAGCATGCGTAAAGCATATCCGTAACCTTTGTATCTTTTGAATTACGCTTTCCAGGTGCACTTGGCACAACATATTTCCTCTGTTTATCTGCACGGATGATCTTTCCTACTTTTGCAAACTGCTCTGCACTTGCAAGTGAACTTCCGCCAAATTTCACAACCTTAACCATTTCTTTCGCTCCTTACTAACCAATCGTTTTCAAACATGATTCCTCGTCTATACGCCCCTCATCCGGGCAGTCGTTTACGCTAATTATAAACATCTACGGAAACTTCGTCAATTTTTTTCCACAGTTTCCGTTATAATATTTTATTATTAATAGTATTCATTTTCTTAATAAAAAAGACATTCCGTTGTTCGCGAAATGTCCTATTCCATGTATACAATATCTGTATCAATCAGATCGGATGCCCCATCGATCCGAAGGATTCCATAGGATGGCGGTACTCCATACGGCGGAGCCCCGATGCTTCCAGGATTCAAATAGGTGATGCCCTGATAAAAATCCTGATATACACAATGCGTGTGCCCGAAAAGTGCCGCATCCGCATGCTCTGCCTGGGCGCCCATGCTAAGCCCTAGGTATCCTGCCTTCACATTAAAGGTATGTCCATGACAAATGAGCACACGCTTTCCCTCGATCATAAGCACGCGCTCCTCAAATGCCTGCGGACAGTCACAATTTCCAGGCACCCTCTCCAGCAAAATCTCCGGAAACTTCTTCAAAAGCTGTTCCGCATCCGCCCAGCAGTCTCCGAGATGAATGATCATATCCGGCTTCTCATTCCGGACCGCAATCACCATATTATTAACATTTCCATGCGAATCACTCAGCACCAAAATCCTCTTCATACGTTCATCCTGTTCTATCTCTATCTGCTACCGATCATAACAGATTTTTCCCAAAAATGCAAAAAACTCCTGCCACGGCACCTTTGCCGTTTCAAGAGTTTTTGTAATGTCCCATTCTGCTTCCAAATCCTATGCCAGACGCTTCCACTGCTTACTGCATTTATAATAAGAATAAAACATGCAGTTCTCCGCCTGTTCACACCGTACCGGTGCATCCTTAATGTGGCACTGGCAGCTTACGATTGCATCTGCCTTTCCGTGACACTGTCCATTTAACATTACCTCATCCAATACTTCGTTCGTCATAACAATACTCCTTAAATTAAGTTTTGTAATCAACGAACCTCATTATACAATATCCGGTTTCAGAAAACCATGTGGCAGATTAAACAAATGATTTCCCGTGATTTGTCCAAAATTTCACTTGACGAAAATGTAACTTCCTGCTCATGCGATAGGTTATGGTACTAAAGAACTATTGATTTTTAAGGTAAAAAAAGTTGCACAGTTTGACCTGCTCTCACGGTTGATTGCATTGTCAAATTTTTAATTTCCATACAATTATAACCGCTCTTGATAAAATGAAATAGGCACCATCCGAAATTTATTCTCTCAGGTGGTGCCTAAAGCTGTTCACTTTCCAATGGACTGTACCTCATTTCTTTCCAGAACTTCTTCTTATGTATTCCTCAAAATGGCTTGTTGGAATCAGCTCTATCGGTCTGCTTCCGATCTTGTATCATTTGTTTTCTCATGCCATTGGTTTCCGAAATAAGACTGGTGTGCTTGGTTGCTCCTCAACAAACTGTAGTTCCTTTTGGACCGTACCTCTCTTTCATAAATTAAAAGCTTCGGGATGTTTGTTCATCTCTGTTCTTTTGATATATTTAATATAGCACGCATTTTACGGAATGTCAACATATATTTCTAATTATTTTCACTTTATTATATAATATTTTTATTTATTGTTTGTTTATTATATATTATTCAGACAATTTAAATCTATCTGTCCGAATCCAGTGTAACCTTCATCACAACCGGATTGTGGTCGGAATTCTGGAAGCCAAGATCCCTCGTCTCCACCGAATTTACCGTCAGATTGGATGAGACGATAAAGCCATCGATCAGATAATATTGGAAATTCTCCCAGTCTGCGCCCTCATAGGACTGATCGAGCGAACGGCAGGATGGTGTACGGTTATCCGTTTCAAACTTCAGATCATCTCCAAAAGCTCCCACATCGATCGTTCCAGGCTCCCACAGCTCATCACTGATTACCGGATACATGCTGATATCCACATTGGAAAAGCTCTGGTTAAAATCTCCTCCTGCAATGACATAATTGCCGGCATCCACCTCATCCTGCAGGATCTGACGAAGCATTTCGGTCTGTGCTGCCTTGCCTTCTCCATCGTCATAAGCTTCCAGATGCAGATTAACAAGCACAAGCTCCCTGTCGCTTCCTTCAATTGGAATCCGGTCAATCATCAGACAGCGCTTTAAATTGGCAAGCCGTACCGGATAGGAAAATGGACACGGAAGTGCGATCCGCTTTGCATCAGACGGCTCATACTTTGAAAGTGTCAGAATTCCACAGTCGACCTTTCCAATCACCGGGATCGGATATGGCACATACAACACCTTATAATTTTCTGCAAAGCTGTCAACGTATCCTGTCATTTCTCCTGCAATTTTTTCTTTCTCATTGATCCCATAAGAACGCTTGGAGTCAAGATCCACCTCCTGAAGAAATGCCGCATCCGGTGAGAGCTCCTTTAACTGGTCACAGATTGCCTGCATGTTCTCTTCCACCCGGCTCTGATCCGAAGTGCTTACATGCGTTCCTCCATCCATAAAAAAATCTGCATTATCGCCCAATGCCCCATAACCGATATTCCATGTTACAATAGAAAAATCATCACCTTCCTTTAGCGATCCCGATGCAGTTCCTTCCACGGCAAGTGTTTCCTCTGCCTCTGGCTTATATTCTGTTACTGTAAGCACAAGAAAGTACAGTTTACAAGGGACTACACAGGGTAGGTATCTGACGGGAGGGGTGCCGCCAGTCAGATTTTCCATG
>CAKRLN010000134.1 GCA_934359535.1 uncultured Lachnospiraceae bacterium | reverse complement strand
CCACTGGTCTGTTCCGGCTGTGTGTTTTGCTGCTCTGTAAAGCCGCTCACCGCGACAGCTCAGTTATCATATCATGGCACAGCACTCCTGTCAACATATTTTTTATAATTTTTTCAAAAATTATGTTTGTTCAAAAAGTATATACATTTTCTACATTTTATCAAATTCCATATGTAAAAGCTCAAGCGGTTTCTCATAGAGATCCCCGATCATAACATCGTTACGGCTTTTCTTTTTTATATGGTAAAGAAGCATGTCTGCCGCATGGAGATAATCCCAGCTTTTATTTCCAGGCTCCGGGAGATTAAAACAGATCCCCTGTGAGACTGTCACATAAGCTGCTGCCTTTGAGTATGCATGTGCTAATTGAAGCGCCATGACATCCTCGCGTAGCTTTCTGGCATGCGCATAAACCTCTTCTGGTCCCATATGGCTGTATATGATAATAAATTCATCCCCTCCATAGCGCGCACAGAAAATATGCTCACTTTGCATTTCCCGAAGCAGCTTTGCAACCTTCTGAATGCAAAGATCACCTGCCTGATGTCCATAATTATCATTATATTCCTTAAAATAATCAATATCTAAGATTTCATAGGCAAGTGGTGCGTTCTCCCGTTTACAAGCCTCAAGGATTTTTTCGGAATAATCTGTAAGACTGTAACGATTGGTTAGCCCGGTCATCGGATCTGTCTCTGCTCTGCGCTGCAGCTTTTCATTTTCCTCCTGCATATGCTTACGGTTTGTCTCATTTGCCTGTTCCAGTGCTCCCCGGACACGAAGCATGCTTGTGATCATACTTCTGCTGTCTTTCTCTAAAATTTCCGTCTGCTCATAAAAAGCGACCGCACTCTCTTTAAATTCCTCTTCCATATGCTTTGCCTTATAATAGCGCATTTTAAGCGAGAGCAGCTTCCGGTTCAGATTGGCAATCCCCGTTTCTGCGACAATTGGACCCGCCAGCTCAATAATTTTCCAAATCTCCTCAAGCCTCTGGATTTCAAACAGCATAATACAAAAGTCATAAAGATCATCAAAGACATCCAGCACCAGTATCTTTTTAAAAATACGGCCTAATACATCGTCAATATAGCGATCTCTCTTTTTTTTATCCCCAATCCTTTCATAGAAGCGTGCCCACATGCAGTTGACATATACCAGATCATTTTCTTCAAGATACGGTTCACATTCTGTTTTCAGTCTTTCTGCATACTGTCTGGCTCCATCCAGCTCTCCCATTTTCATATAACAGATAACCAGATTCGTATAGATCTTTGTAAGTCCTGCTAGATTTTTTTCCTCTTTTTCACTCGCTTCATAAGCATCCATGGCGCGTAAAAAATAAACCCTTGCTTCCTCATAGATCTCATTGCCAAGATACAGGGAACCGAGGTTTAAGGTAATACTTCTTTCCACATTGTGGATTCCATGTTTTCTGCATATATTTAACCCTGACAAATAATAGTCCATCGCAATTGATTTGTTTCCCTTTGTCACAGACGTAATCGCCATCAGGTTATACGATCTTGCCTCAAGCTCCCACTGCTTTGACTGTTCCAGAAGTGGAATAGCAGATGTAATGCTTACTAACATCTGCTCCACTTCATTCTGGATATAAAAAACCCCACCCCTGTGGTACAACGCGAAGCCAAGATACCAGATATCCTCGTTTTCCTTTGCATAAGCCTCAAGCTTCATACAGCAATCCAGCACACATGCCGTATCGCCCCATCTTTTCTCTAAAATCCGATCGACAAGCTGATCCGCCTGTTCTTTTTTCAACTTCTCCTCCATAACACAAGCCGCCTTTGCATTTTCTCCTAATCAATGGATTCCACTGCAATTATGGTTCCATGATCAAATGTAATGTACGCCGTATCTCCCGTGATCTCATTGCTGATCCCAAGTGAATTGTAAAGTCCAAGCACAGCATCCGAAAGTGGATACTTCATCCCGGTTAATGTCAGTCCGCTCACCTCTCCTCCATATGGAAGAAGCGAAACATATCTGCCAAACTGCTTCTCCTTTGCAATGGAAAATGACTTTTTGTGCATCGTAATGCGGTTATTTGCATCTAACAGCTCAATGGGAACCCCTGCGTCCTCTCCAATTCCAAGAATGCTGATATTTCCAAGAACATGGTCAAGCCTTGTTCCGGTTGCACCAAGTAACGTAATGGAAGATGCCCCATCTTCGATTGCATAGCGGATTGCAAATTCTGTATCCGTATCATCCTTAACCGGATTTAAGGTTCTCCATGTAATAGATGGAATTTTCTTAAAATAGGCAAGTGTTTCCGGCTTTACCGAATCAAAATCCCCAATAATAATATCCGGGATCAGCTGCTCTCTTTTCAAAAACTCCATTCCAGAATCTGCGGCAAGAATAACGTCAAACGCCCCATCCCGGATCAGCTCACCGGCAAAAGCATCCTGTATCATGCCTCCCGAAATAATCACATATTTCTTCATAAATAATCCACACACCTTTACTCACTTAAAATATCCAGAAAGCGGCATACGTTCTCCTCAAGCTCCCCACTGAATACAGCACTTCCAGCAACAATAATATTTGCGCCGGCATCCAGAAGCTTCTCACAGTTCTCCAGATTGATGCCTCCATCCACCTCAATATCTGCCTTGTTGCCTGTCTGCTCCAGCATTTGCTTTAGGTGCGCCACCTTGTCGATTGTATAAGGGATCAGCTTCTGTCCACCAAAGCCCGGATTGACTGTCATAATAAGCACCATATCCACCTTTGGAAGGACATACTCAATCGCGGAAAGCGGTGTTGCAGGATTTAACGCTACCCCGGCAATCAGTCCTTTTTCCTTAATTGCTTCGACCGTGCGGTCTAAATGTGTGCATGCCTCGGCATGTACGGTAATAATATCTGCTCCTGCTGCTGCAAATTCATCAATAAACCGGATCGGTTCCTCGATCATCAGATGCACATCAAACAAACGGTCCGTCAGTCCCCGGATTGCCTTGATCACTGGAAATGCAAAGGAAATATTCGGAACAAAGCTTCCATCCATCACATCAATATGCACATACTGTGCCCCTGCCTCATCCAGCTTTTTGATCTGTTCTCCAAGATTTGCAAAATCTGCCGATAAAATCGATGGTGATAAGCAATTCATAATGACTCCTTTTCTACTTGTGACTAATATTTTTTTGGTTTGTTTTTCAATTCTTCATAAAGAAGGATATAATTTTCGTAACGCACACTATTTATTTTTCCTTCTGCAAGTGCCTCCTTCACGCCACAATCCGGCTCGCTGATATGGCTGCAGCCTTTGAAACGGCAATATGGCTCATATCCGGCAAACTCCGGATAGCAGGTCCAAAGCTTCTCCTTCTCAAAGCCTGGTACATCCATGGAAGAAAAGCCTGGTGTATCCATAATATAGGTTCCATCTGAAACCGGAATAATCTCCGAATGGCGCGTTGTATGTTTTCCGCGCTCAATCTTCCTGCTGATCGAGCCAGTCTCCATCGTGATTCCATCCTGAAGACTGTTGACAAGAGATGATTTTCCAACTCCGGAAGGGCCTGCAACTGCTGTGGTCTTTCCCTGCAGCAGCTCCCGCAGCATGTCCACATGCTCCTTTGTCTTTGCACTCGTAAAAAGGACCGGATAACCCGCTGGTTCATAAATCGCACGAAGCGCAGCCTTTTCTTCCTCACTCACCAGATCACACTTGTTAAAGCAGATCGTGACCGGCACACGCTGATACTCCATCATACATAAAAAACGGTCTAAAAGATTAAAATTCGGCTGTGGCTTTGCTGCTGCAAAAATCACAAGCGCCATATCAATATTGGCTACTGCCGGCCGGATTAACTCATTCTTACGTGGAAGGAGCTCCTCTACGTTTCCTTTTTTCTCCGTCTCATCAATCACTGCGATCTCAACGTTATCACCGACAAGCGGTTTCATTTTCTGTCTGCGGAAGGCTCCTTTCGCCTTACATTCATAAATTCCGGTTCCCGCTACGTAAACGTAGTAGAAACCGGAAATTCCTTTTACAATCTTTCCCTGCATATAATACCTGTTATTGCTGTGTGAAGCTTACTGCAATGGTTCCACCATCTGCTGTGCCTTTTTCCTCTTTGGTCGTCTCCTGACCATTCTCATCCGTTACGGTTGTCGTCGTAACCGTGCTGTAGGTAATGACGATCTTACCGGAGGATGCGCTCGTAATATTATTCTTTGAAATATTATAAGAGCCTGTTGTCTGACTTACCGTCCAGGTATCTAAGACACTTCCATTCGCATCTAAAAGCTGGATCGTTGTGCCGGTAGACTTTGTCGTGTCATCATTTGGTCCGTTTAACGGTACTGAATAGCTGCATGCATAACTCTTTGTCTCCTGCCCTTTGCTGACTACAATCGTGATGGAGGTTCCCTTATTGACTGTCTTTCCAGCATCAATACTCTGGGAAATAACCATACCCGCTGCAACCGAATCACTGTACTCTTCGGATACGGATACGCTTAATCCCTGTCCGGAAAGAACAGCCTGTGCGCTTCCGGAATCTGAACCAACTACACTCTGTACAGTTATCGGTTCTGCTCCCTGGCTGATTGTGATTTTTACGGTTGTCTTCTTCTCTACCGTGCTTCCGGATGTCGGTGACTGGGAAATAACCTTTCCACTCTCTACCGTATCATCATACTGGTATTCCTTCTGGTAAGAAAGTCCATTGGATTTTAAGGTGCTTACCGCATCGTTTTCGCTGTAGCCGACAACGCTTGGAACAATTACGGTATTCTCACTCTTTGTACTGCCACACACCGTAACATTGATCGTTGTTCCTTCTTTTACCTTCTTGCCTGCATCCACATCCTGTTCCATAATCTGATCCTTTTCATACTGATCCGATTCCTCCGTCGATGCAACAAACAATTTTAAGCCAAGCTTCTTTAATGCAGCCTCAGCCTCAGACTGTGTCATGCCTTTTATGTCAATCATCGTTACTTCTTTTGCTTCACTCTCGGACTCAGTCTGGGTTTCCGTCTGTGTCTCAGTCTGTGTTTCGGTATTTTTCGTATGCTTGGAAGGACGGAACATTCCAAATACACTTCCGACAAGGTAAATAATCACAATCACAATGACAATTGCTGCAACGATTCCCATAATGGTAACTGCCTTATCCATTTTTGGATTTAAAGATCCTTCTTCTTCGTCCTCCTCATCCTCGTCGTCTTCCTCGTCATATTCTCCATCATATTCCTCATCATATTCCCCGGAAGGCTCATCCTCATAGGCATCCTCTGCGTATTCCTCTTCACCATCCTCATAGGCTTCGTCGTCTGCGGAATCGGTCTCCTCATTGATGCGCTTTAAATCCTCTTCGCTGATCACTTTTGTCTTTCCGTTGTCAACGACCGGAACCATAACAACAAAATCCTCGTTCGGACTGATCAGGGATTTTCTAAGATCACTTAACAGCTCTGCAATTGTCTGGTAACGTCTGTCTGCATTCTTCTGGGTACATTTTAAAATGATCTTTTCCATGCTGATCGGGAGATTCGGTGCATAAACACTTGGCGGTGTCATTTCCTCCTGCAGATGCTGGATGGCTACCGCTACCGTTGTATCTCCATCAAACGGCACACGCCCTGTCACCATCTCAAACATGACAATACCAAGGGAATAAATGTCGCTTCTTCCATCCACAAAACCGTTTCTTGCCTGCTCCGGTGATGCATAATGGACAGAGCCCATCACATCGGAGCTGATGGTATTGGACGATGCTGCCCGCGCAATTCCAAAGTCTGTCACCTTTACCTTGCCCTCAGTCGAGATAATAATGTTCTGCGGCTTGATATCACGGTGAATGATATTCTTGTTATGTGCAGCTTCAATTCCTCTTGCAACCTGGATTGCAATGCTTGCCGACTCCTTAAAGGATAACTGTCCCTTCTTCTCAATGTATGTTTTTAAGGTAATCCCTTCTACATACTCCATCACAATAAAATGCATGCCGTTTTCACTGCCTACATCATAAATATTTACAATATTTGGATGCTCCAAGCCTGCTGCGGACTGCGCCTCTGTGCGGAACTTCGTCACAAACGTCATGTCCTCGGAGAATTCCGGTTTTAACACCTTAATAGCTACAAAGCGGCCTAAAATATGATCCTTCGCTTTGTAGACATCGGACATTCCACCTGCTCCGACCTTGCTTACGATCTCATATCGATCTGCTAAATACATGCCCTCAGTTAACATTCTTTCACCTCATCAGATAATAGTTTAATTA
>CAKRLN010000133.1 GCA_934359535.1 uncultured Lachnospiraceae bacterium | reverse complement strand
AAAATACAGAGACAGGATATGACATTTTACAGTACCTACCGGACGGGGGATCTGATGACGCGTGTGACGGGAGACCTTGATGCGGTACGTCATATGGTGGCATGGGTAATAAGAATGGTGATTGAATCCTTTTCCCTGTTTGCAGCAGCTGCAGTTTTCTTCTTATACATTAACTGGAAGATGGCACTCTGCCTGCTTGTGATTTCACCGTTTGTATTCTGGATTATTTATCTTTTTAAAAACAAGGTTGCACCAATGCATGCGAAGCTTCGTGAAAAGCTTGCACAGATGAATACCTATGCGCAGGAGAATATTTCTGGAAACCGGGTGGTAAAGGCATTTGCAAGAGAGGATTATGAGATTGCCAAGTTTGACAGGGCAAACCGTGACTATGCAGAGACGAATAAGGCAACCGGAATGGTATGGCTTAAGTTTTATCCATATGTTGAAAGTATTGCGAACCTGATGCCGGTTGTGATGCTTGCAGTCGGTGGTGTATTCCTGATCAATGGGCAGATGACAATGGGAGAATACGTTGCATTTTCCGGACTGATCTGGGCGATCGCGAATCCGATGCGTCAGATGGGAAATATTATGAATGAGTTCCAGCGGTTTTCAGCGGCTTCCCAGAAGGTTATGGAAATCTATTATTCCGAGCCGAAGATTAAGGACTCCCAGGATGCCGTCCCTCATCCAGAGCGTTTTGATGGAAAAATTGAGTTCCAGGATGTATCCTTCCAGTATGAGGATGGAGATCTTCCGGTTCTGCATGATATCAGCTTTACAGCAGAGCCGGGGCAGACGATTGCAATTATGGGAGAGACCGGATGTGGAAAAACATCCCTGATCCATCTGATTCCACGGTTTTATGAGCCGACAAAGGGCGAGATAAGGATTGATGGAATTCCAATTGAAAAATTAAAGCTTTGTGACCTCCGTAAAAATATCGGACTTGCAACGCAGGATGTGCTTTTATATTCGGATACGATCGAAGGCAATATTGCATATGGAGACAGCAATATTGAGAAGGAAGAGGTCGTAAAGTTTGCAAGGTATTCGGCTGCATCGGATTTTATCAGCAAAATGCCGGAGGGGTATGATACGGTTGTCGGAGAGCGCGGTGTTGGATTATCTGGTGGACAGAAGCAGAGAATTTCACTTGCACGTGCGCTGGCTGTAAAGCCGTCGATTCTGATTCTGGATGATACAACCTCAGCGGTTGATATGGAGACGGAAAAGCAGATTCAAAAGTCTTTAAGGGAGCTGGATTTTCCATGCACAAAATTAATTATTGCGCAGCGGATTTCCACAACAAAGCATGCGGATCAGATTCTTGTCCTGCAGGATGGCTATATCCGGGAGGCGGGAACGCATGAGGAGCTTCTTAAGAAAAAGGGATATTATTATGAGCTGGTAAAATTACAGACCGGTGCAGAAGAATTATAGGAGGTGACGATATGGCAAAAAATACATACAAGCAGGATGAGGCATTAGAAGAACCATTTGACATCCGGCATCTTCTGAGGGCTTCTTCCTATATCAAGAAATATGCAAAGCAGATGGTGATTGCGATCGTCTTAAGTGGTATTGGCGGGGCATTTGGCTATATTGCGCCGATGATCATTCAAAGGGCGCTTGATATTGCAATTCCGGATGCAAATATGCAGCTTTTATTTACACTTGTCGGAGTACTTGTTGGAATTTATGTTGTGAGCGTTGTTTTTACAACGATTCGGAGCCGGATTATGGTAGATGTCAGTCAGGAGATTATCTATGATATCCGGAAAGATCTGTTTGAACATTTGCAGGAGCTGCCGTTTCAATATTACGATGACAGACCACATGGAAAAATCCTGATCCGCGTGGTCAATTATGTGAACTCGGTTTCGGATATGCTCTCGAATGGACTGATCAACATTGTCCTTGAATGCTTTAACCTGTTATTTATTGTAATTTTTATGTTTCTTGTCGATGTGCAGATGGCACTTGTTGTACTGTGTGGTGTTCCGGTTCTTGCAGTCTTTATGTTCTGGATTAAGAATAAGCAGAGAAAGGCATGGCAGGCAGTTTCTAATAAGAATTCTAACTTAAATGCTTATTTACAGGAGAACATCGTCGGGGCAAGAATTACGCAGATATTTGCAAGAGAGGATGAAAATGCAGAAATTTTCAACGAACTTTCCAAGGATTGCAGACGTACCTGGAATACAGCGGTGCGTTATTCGAACCTTGTATGGCCGGGAATTGATGCAATCTCTGTGTGTGTGCGTGCGGCTATTTTTCTGTTCGGTCTGGTAATCTTTGGACAGGGCAATAAGTCGCTTGGTACGATCGTTGCGATTTCAAGCTACGCATCGTATTTCTGGCAGCCGATCATGAACCTTGGAAATATTTTCAATAACTTTATTAATAATATTGCTTATCTGGAGCGTATTTTTGAGACAATTGATGAGCCGGTGACGGTAAAGGATGCAAAAAATGCGATTCCAATGCCGAAGATTCAGGGAAAGGTAACGTTTGACCATGTAAAATTTGCCTATGATGAAACAAAGACAATTTTAAGGGATGTGTCTTTTACGGTAAATCCGGGAGAAAGTGTGGCACTGGTTGGACCAACTGGAGCGGGAAAAAGCACAATTGTCAACCTGATTTCCCGTTTTTACAACGTAAATGGTGGAAGTGTTACCATTGACGGTCAGGATATTGCGGAGGTAACCATTCATTCTTTGCGCTCCCAGATGGGAATTATGATGCAGGACAGCTTTATTTTTTCCGGAACGATCGAAGACAATATCCGCTATGGAAAGCTGGATGCTACAAGAGAAGAAATTATACGGGCCGCAAAGATTGTCTGCGCCGATGAATTTATCAGTAAAATGCCGGAGGGCTATGATACCGAAGTGAGGGAACGCGGCTCGATGCTTAGTCAGGGGCAGAAACAGTTAATTTCATTTGCAAGGACGCTGCTTTCCGATCCGGCAATTCTTATTCTCGACGAGGCTACTTCAAGTATTGATGTACAAACGGAAAAAGCGTTACAGACTGGCTTAAATGCGATGCTTAAGGGACGGACGTCATTTATTATCGCACACCGCCTTTCTACGATCCGCGGTTGTGACAAGATTATATATATTGATAACGGAGGCATTATGGAAACCGGGACGCATGAGGAGCTTATGGCGAAGAAGGGATATTATTACCGGCTTTACACGGCACAGCTCGATGAGGTAAAACCGGCATAAAATTGAAAAAATAGCAAAATGACGCTTGAAATAGTACTTTTGTCATGTTATTATTAGAGGAAAATTTTAGAAAGGATGATAACATGAACAGCAAACAGAATGGCAAAATTAAACAGATGCCTTTGAAGAAGCGTTTGAAATTCGGCTATGCGCAGATTACACGTACGATGATAGTTTCAGGAATGATCTCACTTGTCGTAATTTTTCTCCTGTTGGGAAATATGCTGCGTTATGTCCAGAATGTTGACCGGGCAGACCAGGCAGTAAAGGTGTGCGAGATCAATATTAATGCAGCAGCAAGAGAAATACGTGAAATGGCATTAAACTCGGATACCTCTACTTACAGCGATTATGATAAGAAGGTGAAGGAGCAGTTTGCGGAGGTCAGCAGTGAACTGGATGCGCTGAAAAAGACTGGAATTATAAACGCGGATCTTTACAGCCAGTATTCCAAGGCACTAAACGACTGGGGCACGATTGGTTATGCGATCATAGGGCAGATTGAGGCTGGAAATGATAAGGATGCACAGGATGCGATCTTAAATCAGTGTACGCCGGCGCTCGATCAGGTGGTCACGATCGGAAAGGAGCTTGACAAGGTAACAGATGCCCAGAGCAGCCAGTCGGTGATCTTTACGATTGTTCTTGCCATCTGCGGAATAGCCGTCATTGTTATCTTTGTGATAGTTGCGCTTTTGCTTTCCAGACGGACAAGTAAAGCTGTGATTACTTCGATTACAGAGCCGCTACATGAGATTGAAGAGGTAGCAGGAGAGCTGACAAGAGGAAATCTGCACACAACCATTGATTATCGTTCGGAAGACGAGATCGGAAAGCTTGCCCATGATCTTCGCAAATCGATCCGTATTCTGGGTACTTACGTCGATGATATTGCGCGTTCCATGAAGGAATTTTCCGAGGGCAACTTTGCAGCGCAGCCGGAAGTGGAATGGAAAGGAGATTTTATCGGAATTTTGGATTCCTTTATGGCTTTCGAAGCGAGCATGTCCGATACGGTAAAAGGAATCCAGCGGGCAGCCAATGAGGTGTCAAGTGGCGCAGAGCAGGTCGCAGCAAGCTCCAATGATCTTGCACAGGGTGCGACCGATCAGGCAGCCGTTGTGGAAGAAATGACCGCAACGATTACCAACGTGGCGGATCAGGTTTCCCAGAATGCCGACCACGCAAAAGACATCAGCGAAAAGGTAGCAGGTCTTGGACAGAACATTACGGAAAGTAACGGTCATATGCATGAGATGGTGACTTCCATGAATGAGATCAGTGATGCATCGCATCAAATTGATAAGATCATTGCAACGATCAATGAGATCGCCTCCCAGACGAACCTGCTTGCGTTAAATGCTTCCATCGAGGCAGCAAGAGCCGGAGAAGCCGGAAAGGGATTTGCGGTTGTTGCGGATCAGGTTACGGTTCTGGCAGAGCAGAGCGCAAATGCTGCAAAGGAATCCGCAGCACTTATCGAGACATCGGTGAATGCTGTTGAAAAGGGAATGGTGATTGCCGGAAAAACAGCTGATATGCTGGAGGCGGTTGCAGGAACATCGAAAGAGATTACCGGTGAGGTACGCGGTATTTCGGATACACTGGCAACCCAGACTGCAGCAATTCAGGAAATTAATACCGGAATTGATCAGATCAATGACGTTGTCCAGACGAACTCAGCATCCGCACAGCAATGTGCAGCTGCAAGCCAGGAGATGAGCAGTGAGGCAGAGAGCTTAAATGCACTGATCCGTCATCTGAAGGTTTCCCACAAAAAGAAATAGATCATTCTGAAAGAATGTTTTTTGAGCTTTTGATCCCTGTATTTACGGGGAATCGGAAGCTCTTTTTTTTGTCGGATTATCTTTCTGGAACCTTAATCTTAGATAAATCCGCTTCGCTTTTATTGACATGACAGGTCATTTGTGTTACTTTTACTACGACAGACATAGTACGTCACACGTAGTACGACAGATATAGTAAAAAAACAGGGAGGTGACATATGTTAAATATCAGCAGCGATGTCATCCGCGGATACAATGACACCATTATTTTAAATCTGCTTCTCACAAAGCCGTCCTATGGGTATGAGATCTCCAGGCAGATCCGCCAGATATCCGAAGAGAAATATGTAATCAAAGAGACGACTCTTTATTCGGCGTTTACCCGGATGGAAAAGAACGGTTATATTGAATCCTTCTCCGACAGTGACCAGACAAATGGAAAACGGCGTACCTATTATCGGATTACAGACGAGGGGCGCGCTTATTACCGGTTAAAATGCCAAGAGTGGAATCTGACGAAAGAAGTAGTGGAAAAATTTATTCAAAAAGGGGAATCAGAGTATGGAAACGATTAAAAACTATTTAGAATCAATGTTTGCAAGGCTACCGAATACACCGGAGGTTCAGAAAGCCAAATATGAACTGGCACAGATGATGGAAGACAAATACACTGAGCTGCTGTCCGAGGGTAAATCCGAGAATGAGGCCATTGGTATTGTCATTTCCGAGTTTGGTAATCTCGATGAGCTTGCCGAAAGTCTTGGAATCCAGAGCTTTCTTAACACAGGAAGCAGTCAGGCTCCAAAAGCCGCGGTCTTTCCGATGGAGGAGGCAGCGGCATATCTTAAGAAAAATGCACACCGCGCCTATCTGATTGCGCTTGGGGTACTGCTTTGCATTATTTCTCCGGTCGGTACAATCTTTGCCGACGCGTTAAATGACAATACAGTCTTTTCATCCAGTGCGGCGGATGCATTTGGGGTATTGTTGTTATTTGTATGCGTTGCGGCTGCGGTAGGGCTGTTTATCTTCGCTTCCTTTGAATTAAATAAATGGGATTATCTGAAAAAGCAGCCATATTGCATTGATTTTGCAACTGCCAAATATGTTCAGGATCAGAAGGATGCCTACCGCACCACACATGCCATGCTTCTTACTGTTGGCATCATGCTTTGTATTTTGAGTGTTGTTCCGTCAGCTGTGCTTGACAGCTTTGATCTGGACTATGGTTTCTGGGATGACTTCTCCGGTGCCTGTGTTCTGATCT
>CAKRLN010000132.1 GCA_934359535.1 uncultured Lachnospiraceae bacterium | reverse complement strand
ACCGACTATGGCCAGGAAGAGGCAATTGCAGTGTTTGGACATGATCCACGGATCTATCAGACAACCGTAAAGGAATTCCACAAGGATAAAAACGGTAACTTAAACGGCATTACCATTGTAAAGCTGGAAAGCAAGAAGGACGAGGCAACCGGCCGCATGGTTATGGAGGAGGTCAAAGGCTCCGAGCAGAAGATCGCAGCAGAGCTTGTCTTGATTGCAGCAGGCTTCCTTGGAACCGAGAAATACGTAGCCGATGCATTTGGAGTTACAATGACCGCGCGTACGAATGTTGCAACGGCAGAAGGCTCTTATGCAACCAATGTGAAGAACGTATATGCAGCAGGCGATACCCACCGCGGACAGTCCCTTGTCGTATGGGCAATCCGCGAAGGAAGAGAAGTTGCAAGAGAAGTGGATGAAAGCTTGATGGGATATTCCTATCTGTCAATCCAGTAAAAATTTATAACTGAATGCGAATGATCAGCTGTCCGTTTTCATAAACGGCAGTGATTGAGCCATTCATCCGGGCAAGCAGCGTCTTTGCGATAGACAATCCGAGACCGGTAGAATTTTTGGCGTTTTCTACAGTGTAGAAGCGGTCAAAGAGTCTGCCGGTCTCGATTTCGTTTAACGAGGAAGCAGAGTTGATAATAGGAAAAATGATTTACGACATTAAGTTTCCGTTGTATTATAAGAGTAAGGAAAAAGAGGATTCGAAGAAGAATAGAGGAAAATATGTACCAATGTAAGGATGCGGTGCATGGAAGGAGCTGGAAGTTATGAAGTATGAAGCAGTAGTATTTGATATGGATGGTGTCATTTTTGATTCGGAGAGAGCGGTGATGGACTGCTGGGTGGAGCTTGCAGCGAAGTATCAGATCGCAGATATTGAAAGTGCTGTGCTTGCCTGTACCGGAACAACGATGGCAAGGACAAGGGAGATTATGCTGGAGCGGTATGGAAGTGATTTTCCCTATGACAGATATGAGGCAGAGGCTTCCCGTATGTATCATGAGAAATACGATGGTGGAAGACTTCCGGTAAAGCCGGGTGTGAGAGAGCTTCTTTCCTATTTAAAAGAGCATGGAAAAAAGATTGCACTGGCATCTTCAACAAGAAGGCAGACGGTGATAAGCCAGCTTACCGATGCGGGACTTCTGGATTTTTTTGACCAGGTAATCTGTGGAGATATGGTTGAACGAAGCAAACCGGCGCCGGACATTTTCTTAAGAGCATGTGAGGCGCTTCATACAGCACCGGAAGCTTCCTTTGCGATTGAGGATTCCTATAACGGAATCCGGGCTGCACATGCCGGAGGGCTGCGGCCGGTTATGGTTCCGGATCTGCTTGCGGCAGATGAAGAGATGGAGCAGCTTGCGGAGGTGGTTCTTGATAATCTTTTGGGAGTAAGGGATTATCTGCAAAAGAAAGACAGGGAGTAGAGAGGAGACAAGACAAATGAAATTTATGATTGCATCCGATATACATGGATCTGCTTATTATTGTAGACAGATGATAGAGGCTTTTGAGAGGGAAAAGGCAGACCGTCTGCTGTTGCTTGGAGATCTTTTATACCATGGGCCGAGAAATGATCTGCCAGAAGAATATTCACCGAAAGAAGTCATAGCAATGTTAAACAGCAAAAAGGAGCAGATTTTCTGTGTCCGTGGAAATTGTGACACGGAGGTGGATCAGATGGTGTTGGAATTCCCAATTCTTGCGGATTACTGTGTGATCCCGGCAGGAAAACGCTTCATCTATGCGACCCATGGCCATCATTATCATCTGGGAGCACTTCTGCCCATGCAAAAGGGAGATATCCTTTTACATGGGCATACCCATATCCCGGCATGGGAGTCATTTGGCGAAGACAATCTGTATCTTAATCCAGGCTCTGTATCGATTCCAAAGGAACAGAGTGCACATAGCTATCTGATTCTGGACGAAGAGGAGCTTCGCTGGATGTCACTGGACGGAAGCTGCTACCATACGATGCATTTATAGAAGTTTCATAAGAAAAGAAATATTACCTCCTATCTGCCAGCAGACAGTGAGACAAGACAGGGACTTTCCCTGATGGACGAGCAGTTTATAAGCTACGGCAGTGCCAAGGTAATGCTTACAAATGTGACCTATGAGGACCTTATCAGAGGTAAAGGATATGAATAGGCAGCTCTTTTCCTGCGGAAACGAAGAAAGAAAGCACAGAAAAATAAAATCAACTGGAAATTCAGATGATGTTCACATAACCTTCAGATTGAACCTTTACCATACAAGCTGTAACAGGGAGTAATGATAACCCGATACAGAAAGGGAAAGGTTCATTTCATATGAGTAAAAAAAGACAAAAAATAATCATGATCACAGCTGTCTGTATGCTTACGGCAGGGCTTGCATTGCTTGCCCTTTTTTTCCGGGGAAAGACAGACACGAAATCGGAAAAAAGTGCGGAGGTCTCACTTTCAGATGGAAATACGACAGTAAAAGGAGGTGGGGTTACCGTAGATGGAGATAAGATTACAATCACAAATCCGGGAACATACACCTTCAGCGGAAGCTTAAGCGATGGACGCATTATCATTGATGTAGCAGAGGGAACGGTACAGGTTACCTTAAACGGCGTCGATCTCACAAGCAGCGACCGCGATGTAATCTATTCGAAGGATGGCGCAGATGTGGTAATTACCGCAGCGGATGGAACGGAAAATACACTGACAAGCGGTGATGAGGACTTTACCGCGGACGAGGATGACCTTGACGATGACGGTTCTTATAAGAATAAACAAAAAGCAGTCATCTATACAAAAGGAAATTTAAGCATAACAGGAACCGGTGCCATAAGCATAACCGGAAATATTTACAACGGAGTCCAGACAAAGGGAACGCTGACATTAGAGGAGGCCTCCATTACCGTAAATGCCACACAGCACGGCTTTAAGGCAAAATACGGTATGGAGCTTGTGTCCGGAACCTATGATGTAACAAGCGGAGAGGACGGATTTAACTGTGAGCTTGATACAACAATTTCCGATGGAGCCTATACGATTGCAGCCGGAGATGACGGAATCCATACAGACGGAACATTGACTGTCAACAATGGAACGATCACGGTTACAAAGTCCGAGGAAGGCTTAGAGGGACATATTGTGACGATCAACGATGGGGATATCAACATTACGTCAAGCGACGATGGAATCAATGCAAACGGTGGAAACGCATCCGGATTTGGCATGGGCGGTGGTATGGGACAGCCTGGACAGGACAAGGATGAAAATTTTGATCCGCAGAATAAACCAGAGCGCCCGGAACAGAGCACGGATGATGCTGGAAATACCGTTGATGCGGAAGCAGAAAGCAACGACAGTGACAGTGCTACAGATGCAGCTTCCATGAAAAACAACCGTCCACAGCCACCACAGGGGGGAAATGGAGAAGCACCGTCCGATATGCCACAGATGCCGGATGGAACAGAAGAAGGAGAAGCACCATCTGATATGCCGCAGATGGATGAGGAAAAAGACAAGTCTTCGGACGATGACAGTGATTCCCTTGTCGATTCGACAACAACACCGGAGCTTACGATAAACGGTGGAACGATCTATATCAATGCAGAAGGCGACGGACTCGATTCTAATGGAAATATTACGATAAACGGCGGAACGGTTTATGTGGATGGACCGTCAAATGGTGGCAATTCTGCCATTGATTACGGTATGGAAAACGGCGGCATTTTTGTGATAAACGGAGGAACCTTGACAGCAGTGGGAATGTCCGATATGCTTGAAGCAGTGGATGCTTCCTCGGAACAGACCTCCATAATGTATGTATTTTCGCAGAAGGTGTCAAAGGGAACGGAGGTGACTGTGACAGACAGTGACGGAGCCACCGTATTTACCTATACACCGGTAAAGGATGCGGACAGCGTGATCCTAAGCTCACCTGATCTTGTGGCGGGAGCAACCTATACCTTTACTTATGGAGAACAGTCGGAAAGCTTTACCATATCGGATGTGAATGCAGAGTAAGGAGCAATCGTATGGTTGACTTTTGAAGCACTCCGGCATATAATAAATCTGTCAAAAGGGAGTAGCTGGCCGGATATGGTTCACTTCTTCGTCAGTACAGTTGTTTATAATGTGAACAACTCGGAAAGTGATGAAACAGCGAGACTTTTACTGTAGATGCAGTAGGAGTCTCTTTTTTTATACCCTGCTGCAAATGGAACTGTTAACAAGATTGGAAAGAGAGGCAGAGTATGATTTTACAGGTATTTATTTTAGCAGCAGGTTTTTTTCTTTTGGTAAAAGGGGCAGACTGGTTTGTTGAAGGGGCAGCGGGAATTGCAAAAAAGATGGGAATTCCCCAGCTTGTCATCGGTCTTACTATTGTTGCGATGGGAACAAGTATGCCGGAGGCAGCGGTCAGCATTACAGCGGCATTTAATCACAATGCGGGGATTACGATTGGAAATATTGTCGGAAGTAATATCTTAAACATTCTGATCATATTAGGGATTACAGCAGTGATCACAAATGTTGCAATCCAGAAATCGACCTTCCGTTATGAGATTCCGTTTATGATTGGAGTTACGGGAGTGCTTCTGATCTTTGGGGTAACCGGTGCTTCGATCACATTTGCAGAAGGTGTGATTTTCTGGATTTTGTTTCTGGGCTACCTGGGCTATCTTTTTGTGATGGCAAGAAAAGGAGAACAGGAAGAAAGTGGAGAAATCAAAGACCTTCCAGTATGGAAATGTATTTTGTTTATGGTACTTGGCGGTATTATGGTGGTAATGGGAAGTGATTTTGCAGTGGATGGTGCCTCTGCAATTGCCAGAGTTTTTGGAATGAGTGAGCGTTTTATCGGGCTTACGATCGTTGCCTTTGGAACATCCCTTCCAGAGCTTGTGACGTCGGTTGCGGCAGCAAGAAAGGGAAATGCCGGAATTGCAATTGGAAATATTGTGGGAAGCAATATCTTTAATATTTTGTTTGTAATCGGAACAACAGCGCTGATCTGTACCGTTCCATTTGAAGAAAAATTTCTGATCGATACCGGGATTGCAGCTGCTGTCGGCGTATTACTCTGGGCTGGAACGATTCGTCACAAAGAACTTCGAAGACCGTTTGGAATCGTGATGTTATTATGTTATGTGGCATATTTTGTGTATTTGTGTGTGCAGTAGGCAGGAGCAGAAAATAGAAAGCCTAAATCTTTTGGTTATGAAAGATCTGCATCGCACCATAGGTGTGGGGCAGGGAAATTTTCTTTGTCCTTCGGGATGGACAGGATAAATTTTTACAGGTTTCACAGGTATTGCATAATTGTCTGGGATCTGTGTGCGCTTTTTCATCCAGAGAAAGGATCAGTGCGGCTGTTTTTAAAGGCAGGAGCATCTGACCATTGGTAAGGCGGATGGTATCTGGTGTAAGGCGCTCATAGATTGCCGGAAGCAGATCAAGGGAATAGGTATCTCCAAGAAAAGAGAGTCTGACGGAATGCAGATGGCTTTCCTGTTCTGCTATACGGGCAAACTCTTCATATGCCTTTGATAAGAGAAGGAGGCTGATACAATCCACAATGTAAGCCTCCCCGATCTGCTCATGCTTCAGATATAAGTCCGCCAGCTCATCAATTCCGTTTCCGAGCGTTACAAATCCATAGGCGTAGTGGGAAAGAGATACACCATCTAAATCCCGGTTAAGGGAGTAATAGGCGTAAGCATCGATTAATGGAAATAATGCCGTATAAATTGCCTGGATATGTGGCAGATCATTGGGAGAAAAATGAAAACGGCTGCAAAAATCATTCCAGTCATCGGAGGAAAAGCCGGGGGTGAGTTTACATTTCATGAGGCAGCTCCTCCTTTCTGGAAGCAGCCATAACCGCGGTGATTTCCTGAAAACGGCCTGTGATCTTATCATAGTTTTTGCGTATATGGGGAAAGCCGCAGTTCATGCAGGATTTGACTCCATTTTCTAAAAATTCACAGTTCCCGCCACAGGCACTTCCAAGCGTATAGAGAGGGCAGTAACAAAACAGACAGTTAAAGTCCGCTTCCGGAATGCCTTTGTGGCATGGAAAATATTCACATTTTTTATTTTGGAAAAATTTATAATATTCACTCATAATGCTAGTATCATCTCATATTTCGGAAAGGAATTCAACGGATCATTTAAAATATAAAGTGTACAAGAAGCATATAGAGAATCGGGCCTCCTGCAATCGAGAGAAACATCTGGCTTAAAATACGAACTATTATAACAGCTAACTTGAAAAAGTAAATTCCAGTGCAAGAGTAAATTCCATCGGCTTTTAAATTTTGCTTATTTTGCAGGAGGTT
>CAKRLN010000131.1 GCA_934359535.1 uncultured Lachnospiraceae bacterium | reverse complement strand
GCAAGGTGCTTATCATCGGAGCCGGCGGACTTGGTGCTCCGGCAGCAATGTATCTGGCAGCAGCCGGTGTTGGAACCATTGGTATCGTAGATGCCGATGAGGTTGATCTTTCCAATTTACAGCGTCAGATCATTCATGGAACTGCCGATGTTGGCAAAGCAAAGGTCAAATCTGCAAAGGAGACCATGAATGCAATGAACCCGGATGTCACGGTCAATACATACCGTGAATTCGTAACTTCTGAAAATATCATGGATCTGATTAAGGATTACGATTTCATCATTGATGGAACGGATAATTTCCCGGCAAAATTCTTAATCAACGATGCCTGTGTTATGGCAAAGAAACCATTTTCCCATGCAGGAATCATTCGTTTTAAGGGACAGCTTATGACCTATGTTCCAGGAGAAGGACCATGCTACCGCTGTGTCTTCAAGAATCCACCACCAAAGGATGCTGTTCCAACCTGCAAGCAGGCTGGTGTCATTGGTGCAATGGGCGGTGTTATCGGAAGCCTTCAGGCAATGGAAGCAATCAAATATTTAATCGGTGTTGGTGACCTTTTAACAGGAAAATTATTAACCTATGATGCACTCACGATGGAATTCCATACCGTAAAGCTGCCTAAGGCAAATGGAAGCTGCGCCGTATGCGGAGATCATCCAACCATTACGGAACTGATTGACTATGAACAGGTTGAATGTGACGGAAAGTAGGAGAGCTCTATGTTAAAGATGAAGAAAGAGGATTATGAAAAGATCCTTGCATTTTGTAAAGAAGGACTGCCGAATGAATCCTGCGGACTGATCGGCGGAACAAAAGACGGCGATGTGAAAACGATCGAAAAGGTTTATCTGCTTACGAACTTAGATGCAAGCAACGAACATTTTTCCATGGATCCGAAGGAACAGCTTGCAGCAATCAAGGATATGCGTGCAAACGGCTATGAGCTTCTTGGCAATTTTCATTCCCATCCGGAATCTCCGTCAAGACCTTCTGAGGAGGACAAACGTCTTGCCTATGATCCGAAGGTCAACTATCTGATCCTTTCCCTTATGGAGATGGATCATCCGGTATTCAATGCCTTTGTCATTGATGAGGAGAAAAACGTAAGCAAAGAGGAATTCATAATCGAATAAGAGCCTGTGACTGGATAGAATCCAAAAAAAAGCACAGACTTTCTATATGGGTGGACATTACAGCTTCAGGTTCCACCCATATTGTCGTATTATAAAGTCAGATAAAACAGGAAAGAGACAAAAAACTATGGAAAGAATCAAAAAGGATCTTGTAATCATTGGAAGCGGACCGGCAGGGCTTTCTGCTGCTGTTTATGGAAAACGTGCAAAGTTTGATGAGGTGGTTTTAGAAAAAGAGATGTATAGCGGTGGCCAGATCGTGACAACAGAGCGTGTCGATAACTATCTTGGCTTATATGGTGTAAGCGGCTATGATCTTGCAATGAAGTTTAAGGAGCATGCGGACAGGCTTTCCGTTCCATTTCTTGAGGCAGGAGCAGAAAAGATCACAGATCTTGGAGCAGTCAAAGAAATTGAACTGGATAACGGAGATGTCATTGAGACAAAAGCCATCATCCTTGCATCCGGAGCTTCCCATAAGAAGCTTGGGGTAAAGGGAGAAGAAGAGCTTCGTGGAGCCGGGGTATCTTACTGTGCGACCTGCGATGGTGCATTTTTCACGGGAAAAACCGTTGCGGTTGCCGGTGGCGGAGATGTAGCACTTGAGGATGCTTTATATCTGGCAAAAGGCTGCAAGAAGGTATACCTGATCCATAGAAGAGACGGCTTTCGTGCTGCAAAAGCACTTCAGGATGAGGTGCTTCACACGGAAAACATTGAATTCCTTCCATTCTATGAGATCGAAGAGATACGCGGAAGCGGTTCGGTAGAAGCACTGGTTATTAAGAATAATCAGACAAATGAAAAAAAAGAGCTTGCTGTATCCGGTGCTTTTCTTGCAATCGGAATGGAGCCACAGAGTGATCTGCTTTCCGGGATTGCTTCGCTGGATGAGCACGGTTATGTAATTGCGGGCGAGGACTGCCGCAGCAGTGCCGCTGGTATTTATGCCGCAGGAGATGTGCGCACCAAGCCGCTTAGACAGGTTGCAACCGCGGTTGCAGATGGCGCATCGGCAGTTGCCTCGATCGAGCGTGATCTTGTGCAGGGGCTGTAGCTTTGCAATGATATACGCTGTGGCGCATGGCATGGCAGCAAGGTGTCAGGTCCCGCGTCTGAACCAGGCGTAACAAAAATCCTCTGTACACCGATGAAGATTCAGGAACAGAGGATTTTGCATTCTATATGAATTTGTTAAACTTCTAAAAAGTGAGCTCCCTGCGGTTCTTTAACAATCTTGCACCGTGCACGATTAAAAGGATTCCGGATACGATTCCTCCTGCTAAAATACAGATACCGAGTACGAGATTGGCAGCACCGGCAGATCCCATTGTCTTAAAAGCCTTTTCTTCCACTTGCGAAAACCTCCTTGCATATTCTGAATAGTTACAGTTTCACTCATTATACCACAATTAAAACAAAAATTTAAAGATTGTTTCGAAAATCTTTCAATTTGCAGGGATTGCTATTTTAGAAGGCTAATCATATAATGATTAAAAAAAGAAAGCGAGAATTAAAATGGAAATCATTGAGATTTTGAAGGCGGTTCTGTTTGGAATCGTGGAGGGAATCACAGAGTGGCTCCCAATCAGCAGCACGGGTCATATGATCCTTTTGAATGACATTGTGAAATTAAATGTGTCAGATGAGTTTTACAGCATGTTTCAGGTTGTTATCCAGCTTGGCGCAATCCTTGCGGTTGTGATTTTGTTCTGGAGTGATATCTGGCCATTTGGAAGAAATGAGAATGAGCATCCTCTTACCAGGCAGGGAATCGGTTCCTGGATTAAGGTGGATATTTTCGTCCTCTGGTTTCATGTCCTGGTATCAGCGGTTCCAGCAGCAATTGTAGGAATTTTGTTCGATGATGTATTCGAAGCACTTTTTTACAATTACCGTACTGTGGCAATCATGCTGATCTTATTCGGTATCGCCTTTATTGTGATCGAGAACCGCAATAAAAATCACAGACCGAAGATCAAGAGGGCATGTGATATTACATATACACTGGCATTCTGGATTGGTATGTTCCAGCTTATTGCAGCAATCTTTCCTGGAACCTCCCGTTCAGGCGCAACCATTGTCGGAGCACTTCTTCTTGGCATTTCAAGAAAGGCAGCTGCTGAATATACGTTCTATCTTGCGATTCCGGTTATGTTCGGTGCGAGTCTTCTTAAGATCTGGAAGTTTGGCTTACACTTCACAACGATGGAGGCTGTGATCCTTGCGGTCGGAATGATCGTGGCATTTGCCGTATCACTTGTTGTCATCAAATTTTTGATGGGCTATATCAAAAAGCATGACTTTAAGGTATTTGGATGGTACCGTATCGTGCTTGGCGCAATCGTGTTAATCTGTGGATTTGCAGGATTCATAAAATAAAGATTAAAAACAGAGAGATAGAAAAATCAGGAGCGTTTTTTGCTCCTGATTTTTTGTATACAAAAGATGTATACGTCTGGTGGATCCCGCAGATACCGGTAAGCTCAGGCAGAGGGATGCAAGGCATCCAGAGGGGTTCTGCCTGATACATGATATCTGGCTTTTTGATTAGGAAAAACTATATTACGAATTATTTATGGAAAAAGGATACGCAGATCGCACCCGGACCGGCATGCGTTCCGATTGTGCTTCCAATCGTGCTGATCGGAAGGCTTGACGTCTGGGAAGCCCAGAGCTCTGCGCTGTCCTTTATATACTTTTGCAGCAGTGTGTCATCGAGACCGCTGTAGCCTAGCATGTACGGCATAGTAAAATCAATGCCGCCGTTATTTTTTACTTCCTGGATCAGAATGTTATTGCCGTTTTTTGAACCGCGGGCTTTGCCTAAAATGGCAACTTCGCCCTTTTCAATTGCAATGACCGGCTTAATGGAAAGAATATTTCCAGCCCATGCAGCCGTTTTTGAAATCCTTCCGCCCTGTTTTAAATATTCGAGCGTGTCAAATACGGCAAGCACGCATACGTCATGCTTTTTTGCCTCAAGCTTTTCGGCAATCTGTGTGGCAGAAAGTCCCTGTTCGCGAAGCGATACTGCATACAGAATCAGAATCTGTTCGCCAAGACAGACGTTTAAGCTGTCGACAAGTGTGATACAGTCCTCATAGCCATCTAAGGCAATATGCGCACTCTGATAAGTACCGGAGAGAAGAGAAGATAAGCAGATGACAACAGCAGTGTCTCCGGCTTCTTTGATCTCTTTAAATTTCTCTTCAAAATCATGTGGGGAAATCTGACTTGTTGTCGGGATCGTTCCACATTCAATCAGCTTTTCATAAAATTCCCGGTGTGATAAGGTTACACCGTCAAGATATTCGGTTTCACCGAAGATGGTCTTAAGCGGCATATAATCAAGCTGCATCTCATCCGCGCGTTCTTTTGTAAGATCGGAAGCGGAATCAACAACAATTCTTACACTCATAAAATGTCCTCCCAAAATACTTTGATTATCAAACAAAAATCACTATAACCGAAGATGAAGGTTTTGTCAAGGTATTTTGATTATCAAACTAATAAGACAGAGTAACCGTCTGTTTTTATGTAAAAAACATCATTTTATGGTAAATATTGACTATAAGGAAAAAAGAAACTATACTAAATATAGTTATTTCATAGAGAGCGAGGAATGGTTATGAAGAAAAAGAGAACGACATCGATCAAGACAAAATTACTTGGAATTATCATTCCGGTTGTAGTTGTGATCGTTGTGATTCTGATTGCAGTGGCTTATCGGCTTTCAGCAGATATTATAGAGAGATATTCCAAGAATCTGTTGGAGTCTTCTGTGCAGAATCAGGAATCAAAGATTGAGGCATGGCTTGAGGAGAATCTGGCATCCTTCCAGATGGCAAAGGAGACGATTGAGACCTTAAAGCCGGACGATGCAAAGCTGCAGAACATTTTGGACAGCTATTATGGATACAGTGATAATTATCCGGATGGATTATATATTGCAGATGAGAGTGGCAATATGATAACAGCCTCCGAATCCAGCAAAAAAGAAGCAGATCCGACACAGAGCACCTGGTATAAGGAAGGTCTGACCAGAGTGAACATGGCAGTTGGTTCCGCTTACCAGAATTCGGAAGGGGAGAATGTCATCAGTGCATCTGGTATTTTAGATGATGGGTCGGATCATGTCCGTGTGATCTCTGCAGACATGACGCTGGACCATATTGCAATTATTGTCAATTCTTTTATTGATATGAATGATGCAGAGGCATTTCTTGTTGATAAGAACAGTGGTGTGATTCTTGCAAACAGGAATTCAGATCTGATTTCGAAAAAGCTTGGAGCAGATGGACAGAGTGAATTTTATAAGAAGACAGCGGAGAAGATCAATGCCGGAAGCTATGATTTTACAACAATTGATGGCGAAATGACCGTATTTGAAGAAGTATCCGGGACAGACTGGGTACTTGTATCTTATATTCCAAAGAGCGTTGTACTTGCAGATTTACAGCAGTTACGTACGATCATGATTGTTATTGGCATCATCTGTATTGCAATCTTATGCGTGCTGATTGAACGGGTTACCCATGTGGTGATTAAGCCGGTCAAGGAGATGACAAAGGTTATTACGAGGATGGCATCCGGTGACTTTACTGTATCGATAAAGAGCCGGGGCAATGATGAGATTGCAGTTATGAGCCGGAGTGTAGAGCGCTTTATTGCATCCATGAAGCAGATGATTGCTGAAATGGGTGATATTTCCGGCAAATTAAAGGGACAGGCGGATACAAGCAAGAATGTTTCCGGAGAACTGAATTCCGCAGCAGAAATCCAGTCGCAGTCCATGACGGAGTTAAATGCGACGGTTGACCAGCTTTCTGCATCGGTCAATGAGATTGCAGAGAATGCGACCGAGCTTGCCGGAGTAGCATCGGATACAAAACGTGATGGCGGTCTTGTAGGGGATAAGATGAACGAGACGGTAACAGTATCTGAACAAGGAAAAAAGGATATGGAGAAGGTTGGTGCTGCACTCCAGAATATTGAGGGATCGATCCGTGAGCTGGAAAAAGCAGTCAATGAAGTTGGAACGGCATCTGGAGAGATCGTATCGGTTGTGAAGCTGATCGGTGATATTGCAGACGAGACGAATCTGCTTTCTTTGAATGCGTCGATTGAGGCAGCAAGGGCAGGGGAAGCTGGAAAAGGCTTTGCAGTTGTAGCATCGGAGATCGGGACGCTGGCAAAGAACAGTGCTGATTCGGTTGCCCATATTTCAAAGCTGATTTCGGATATCAATACCCTTGTAG
>CAKRLN010000130.1 GCA_934359535.1 uncultured Lachnospiraceae bacterium | reverse complement strand
CCACTGCAGTGCATGCTATAATACGATCTATAATTCCCTTCCGGTACAGCTGTTCGGCCAGTATGGGCAATTGAAAAAGGCCGGGATTTTGGCATTCCGTCTTCAGTTTACGATTGAAAGCAAAAAACAGGTAAAGGCAGTTTTGGATCAGTTTGAAGCTGTGCTATATGGCAGAATGTGGAATGAAAAAAAGCAGGCACATATGCAGTATACAAACGGACATTATAAACGGGGAGTAGAATAATATGCTTCATTTAGTGACACAGGCATCCAAATATCTGATGATCCTGTTATTTATGGTCTATACCTTTGAATGCTTTCATGTATTCCGGTTTGATGACCAGCCGAAAAAGCAGATGACAATTTATAAAAAACAGCGTACGATTATGTATGTGATCCATTTTGATGCGTTCCTTGTCATCTACATGAATACAGAAAATATTCAGGTGATCGGATTTTATCTGATGCAGCTTGTTTTGTTTCTTGGGATCGGAATGGTTTATCATTTCTTTTACAAAAGGGCATCGGAGCTTTTGCTCAACAATATGCTGATGCTGCTTTCGATAAGCTTTGTAATTCTTACAAGAATTTCATTCGATAAAGCCTTCAAGCAGTTTTTGATTCTTGTTGTGGCAACTGTGATTTCGCTTTTGATTCCGGTGATTCTGCAAAAGGTTACGGTCTTTTGCAACTTTACCTGGGTCTATGCACTCGTAGGAATTTTGGCTCTTTCGGTTGTACTTTTGGCGGGAGCAGTAAGCTACGGCGCAAAGCTTTCCATTTCGATTGCTGGAATTTCGGTCCAGCCTTCCGAATTTGTAAAAATACTTTATGTTTTTTATATTGCCTCTATGCTGCAAAAGACAACCGAATTAAGGCAGCTTGCGATTACTAGTGTGTTTGCGGCAATCCATGTGCTGATTCTTGCAGCTTCGAAGGATTTGGGTAGTGCGCTTTTATATTTTGTTGTCTATCTGGTTATGATTTATGCGGCAACACGTAAATTTTATTATTTTGCAGGTGGAATCGGGGCAGCCGCGTTAGCAGCATTTGCAGGCTATAAGCTCTTTTCCCATGTCCAGGTGCGTGTGCTCGCCTGGAAAGATCCGCTTCGTCTGATTGATAAGGAAGGCTATCAGATCAGCCAGTCGCTGTTTGCAATCGGTACAGGGGGCTGGTTTGGCATGGGACTTTGCCAGGGGCTCCCGAATAAAATTCCGGTTGTTGCACAGGATTTTATTTTTTCTGCGATTTCAGAGGAGATGGGAGGGATCTTTGCACTCTGTCTGATCATGGTATGTGTCAGCTGTTTTTTCATGTTTTTAAATATCGCCATGAAAATGAAGGAGCCATTTTATAAGCTTGTTGCACTTGGACTTGGAACGGTATATGCTTTTCAGGTATTTTTGACGATTGGCGGTGTGACAAAATTTATTCCATCAACCGGTGTGACACTTCCGCTTATAAGCTATGGTGGAAGCTCCTTACTTTCGACAATGATATTATTTGGTATTATTCAGGGACTTTATATTATGAAATCTCAGGAAATTATAGGAAAAAGACAGGAGGCTTGTGAACAGACGAAGCGAAAGGAACAAACCGTGATGCCTAAGAAAGTAAAAAAAACAGACATACGGGAAGAAATGAAGAAGGGAGATGCAGGAGAACGTGGAACAAGGAAAGCAAAAACCAGGACAAAAACGGGAGCAGGACAAACAGGCAGGGCGAAAGAAACGGCCGGAAAAAAGCCAAAAATCCAAAGAAACCGTACGGGTTCGAAATAGGAACCGGGAGTTTACGGTAATCACGTATCTGTTTTTGTTCCTGTTTATCTGTCTGATGGGATATTTTGTATATTTTCAGGCGGTAAAGAGTGAGAAGTTTATCAATAGTCCGTATAATTCCCTGCAGGATCTGTTTTCGAAAAATGTTGTGCGTGGGGAGATCCGTTCCGCAGATGGACAGGTGCTTGCAAAAACGGACGTTGCCGCAGATGGAACCGAGACGCGGAACTATCCGTATTCCAATCAGTTTGCCCATGTGGTCGGATACTCGGTCAATGGAAAGGCAGGTCTGGAAAACCAGATGAATTTTAACCTGCTAAGATCGCATGAATTTTTTCTTGAACAAATTGTAAACGACCTTCGGGATCAGAAAAATACAGGAGATAATGTTATTACAACATTAGACACAAGATTGCAGAAGGCAGCCTATGATGCGCTTGGCAATTACGATGGTGCGGCCATTGTGATGGAACCGGAAACCGGAAAGATCCTTGCTATGGTGTCAAAGCCGGATTATAATCCAAATACGATTGCAGAAAACTGGGAGCAGGTTAATTCCGAAGGAAGTACAGCACTTTTTAACCGTGCCACACAGGGCAGCTATGCGCCGGGATCAACCTTTAAGATTCTTACAACATTAGAATATTACCGGGAAAATACAGATTCCTATCAGAATTATAACTTTGACTGTGATGGGGAATTTACGGAGGATGGGAAAACGATCCACTGTGCAGGAAATGAAGCACATGGGACGGAAGATCTGGTTACCTCGTTTGCAAATTCCTGCAATGCTTCCTATGCCAATATTGCACTTTCGCTGGATATCGGAAGCTATACAAAGCTGTGTAATTCCATGCTGTTTAACAAGGCACTTCCGGTCGCATTTGAGTCATCGGTCAGCAGCTTTTCCTTAAAGGAACAGGATTCCCGTTCTCTTATTATGGAAACTGGGATTGGTCAGGGCAATACCCTTGTGTCCCCGCTTCATATGTGCATGATTGTGAGTGCGATCGCCAATAATGGAACGCTGATGACGCCGTATCTTGTCGATCATACGGAAAACTATAAGGGGGTAACGGTAGATACATATTCCCCAAAGGAATATGGAACACTGTTATCAGGAGACGAGGCTTCTGTGATGCAGTCATTTTTACGGGAAGCAGCAGCATCCGCAACAGCAGGAAAGCTTGAGGGAGGCGGTTATACAGCATATGGAAAGACAGGAACAGCGCAGGTATCGGATACTTCGGATCAGGAGAATGGATGGTTTGTCGGTTATGCACATAAGGATGGGCAAAAAGATATTGCAATTGCAGTGATTGTAGAGGATTCTGGTTATGGGGTCCGTTATGCCGTTCCAGTCGCACAGAAGGTGTTTGCTGCATATTTTCAGTAGACGGAATGTTAGAAAAGAGGTATACTTAGACTGGATTTTGATGATAAACCACACTAGGAGGTATAACAATGATCGAGGCAACAAGCTGTGGCGGTGTGGTAATTTTTCGTGGTAAGATCCTTCTTTTATATAAAAATTATAAAAATAAATATGAGGGATGGGTACTTCCGAAGGGAACGGTAGAGCCAGGAGAGGAATTTAAAGAGACGGCGGCAAGGGAAGTACTGGAAGAAACTGGTGCATCCGCAACGATCATCAAATATGTTGGGAAAAGCCAGTATTCCTTTACGGTTCCGGAGGATACCGTGGAAAAGGAAGTTCATTGGTATCTGATGATGGGCGAGAGTTATTATAGCAAGCCACAAAGGGAAGAGTATTTTGTAGATTCCGGATTTTATAAATATCATGAGGCATATCATCTTCTCAAGTTTGCAAATGAAAAGCAGATTTTAGAGAAGGCCTACAATGAGTATCTGGATTTAAAAAAGAGTAATCTGTGGGGAACCCACAAATATTTTTAAGCAGGTTGGTTCATGAAATGGTATCGTAAATTATATGTGGGGGAATCACTCACTGGAAAGGCAAGTCAGATTAAATGGCGGATCAGACACCGTGCGGGAACGGTTGATATTTATGTCATAGCATTTGCATCGAATCCGGCGAATCTGCTTGATCTGATTCCGGCAAATGAGCTGATGCAGAAAGGCTATCCGAAGAAAAAGCTTAAGATTATTGGTCTGGCACGCGGATATGCGGAGGCACTAGAGCTTGTAAGGCAGATCATCGAGGAAACTTATCAGGTAACCGGGGATGTGGATGTCTGGAAGTATCTGAAGGAAGAGAGAGGGAATGCGTTATGATTTTTCTTCAGATTTTAAAGATAGCAGGAGTTCTTCTGCGTGCACTGCTTATCCTTATAGTGGTAATCCTGTTGCTTCTTCTTTTCTGGCCGATACAATATCGTGCCAAGGGTGAGATCAGGCAGGGATTTCAGTTAGAAGGCAGGATGACGTTTCTGTTTCGTCTGGCAGGTATTTATTTTTATACAAAGGATGACAGGCTTGAGAGCTATGTGCGCTTCTTATGGTTTAAAAAGCAGCTTTTTCAGGCGGAAGAATCAGATCATAAGCTGGAGGAGGACATTTCTTCCGCAGCGAAAGAGGAAATAAAAGAGGCGGAGGATACCCTCGAAGAGTTTTTATCAGAGGAGACAGCCGGGGACCCGGTACAGCCATCTTCCCAGGAAAGTGCAAAAGAGTATGAAGCGAAGCAAAAGACCGTGGAGCCAAAAGCAGCTTCATGGATGCAGCAGAAAAGATCCTGGATGACAAATCTTTTAAAAGTGGTTATAAACTTCCGGGATTTTATCGACAATCCGGTTCACCGCGCAGCATTTTTAAAGCTAAAAAAAGAAGCCATCCGGCTTTTGAAAGCAGTTGCACCTTCAAAATTAAAGCTAAATGCGGTATTTTCGACCGGAGCACCGGACACAACCGGGATTTTACTTGGCTTAATTGCCTGCTTTCCGGCTGCGTATCAAAACCGTTGGGAGATTGTGCCGGATTTTGAGGCGGACCAGATGTATATCGAGGCAGAATTTGATCTGCACGGACATATTTTCTGTTATCAGATACTTGGAATTTTTCTTCGGCTTCTCTTTGATTCCGACTGCAAAAAGCTTTACCACAATCTGCAGACTGCAAGGGAAAATGAAAAAGGGAAATAATCAGCTGAAACAAAATGGATAGAAAATAGGACAGGAGGACAAAATCATGTCAGAAAACAGTTTTAACAACACAGTAGAATCATTATTTAAAGGAATGGACAGCTTTATTACAACAAAGACAGTTGTCGGAGATGCGATCCATATCGGGGATACGATCATCCTTCCGCTTGTAGATGTCTCCTTTGGTGTAGCGGCAGGCGCTTTTTCGCAGGAAAAGAAAAATAACGGAGCCGGTGGTATGGGCGGTAAGATCATGCCAAGTGCAGTTCTTGTGATCCAGAATGGGACGACCAAGCTTGTTAATGTGAAAAATCAGGATGGTGTGACGAAGATTCTTGATATGGTTCCGGATTTTGTCAATAAATTTACATCCGGAAAACAGGATTCGGATAACGATGCAAAATCGCAGGCAGCGGACGAGATGGAGGATATTTTATCGGATGCTGTATCCGGCAGCGAAAAGGAATAATCGAAAAAGCAGGCATCTGGAATCAGACAGCCTGCTTTTTCATATAATACAGCAAGGAAATGTACGGAAGCAGACGGATATGAAAAGAGTCTGGGGCTATACCTTATTCTGGTTTGCAATGGGAATGATGGTGATGCTTGTTCTGTCGAATGAATTGTTTGGGATTTTTCTGATCGGAATATGTCTGGTTATGAGCTTTTTTTTATTCAGCAGCTGTTAGGAGAAGTGAAACGGAAAACAAAAAAAGAACTGCCGGAGCACGACAGTTCTTTCTCAAATTCAAGACTAAGCTCTTTCAACTTTACCGGATCTTAAGCAAGAAGAACATACATATAACTTCTTAGGAGTTCCGTTTACGTTACAACTAACGCGTTTGATGTTTGATTTCCAAACTTTATTTGATCTTCTATGAGAATGGCTCACTTTGATTCCAAAATGAACACCTTTTTCACAAACTGCACACTTTGCCATAATTGCACCTCCTTGCATTTCACTAAACCTGGATGTTGCCTCCAAGTTCACAACAATGATATTTTATCAGATGACATGCCATAATGCAAGAAAAAAATATAAAATTTTTAATAAATTTCGAAGAGTGTTTGCTTTTTGCATAAAAATGGGTATAATATACCTAACTACGTGAGTATTTCATTGGAGGATATTGTATGAAAGGACAAATGGATACACAATTTGGAAAAATTTTGATTGATGAAGATGTCATTGCAACCTATGCGGGTTCTGTTGCAGTAGAGTGCTTTGGAATCGTTGGCATGGCAGCTGTAAATATGAAGGACGGACTTGTTAAGTTATTAAAACGTGATTATCTCTCCCATGGTATCAATGTTACTGTGACAGATGAGAACAAAATCACACTGGATTTTCACGTTATTGTTGCTTACGGGGTCAGCATAAGTACAGTCTCAGACAATCTGATCGAAACGGTAAAATACAAAGTAGAAGAATTTACCGGAATGCAGATCGAGAAGATCAATATTTACGTCGAAGGCGTACGTGTGATTGATTAAG
>CAKRLN010000129.1 GCA_934359535.1 uncultured Lachnospiraceae bacterium | reverse complement strand
CGATAACAATGGTCCGATCGAAGGCACCTATGCACAGATAGAGAAAGCTTTGGGGAGATAAGACCGATGAGTGAGACGAAGGAAAAAAAAGAAGAACTGGTATTCGGCCTGGATATTGGTACGAGAAATGTGGTAGGTACCGTAGGATATAAAAATGAGAACAACGAATTTATTGTCATTGCACAGCGGTCGGTGGAGCATGTGACGAGAGCCATGTTAGATGGACAGATCCATGATATCGGGCGTGTGGCAAGGACGATCCGTTCCGTGAAGGTGGCGTTAGAGGCACAGATTGAACAGCCGCTTAAGGAAGTCTGTATCGCTGCCGCCGGGCGTGTGCTGAAAACGGTTGCAACCCATGTGGAATATGAGTATCCAGAGGAATCCGTGATAACGGACGAGGATGTACATACCCTGGAGCTTCTTGGCATTGAGAAAGCTCAGGAAGAGTTAAAGGAAAAAAACGACACCAATTACCGCTTTTATTGTGTTGGATACGCCGTTGTGAAATCCTACTTAAACGATGAGGTCTATATGCAGATCGTTGGTCATAAGGCAGATAAGATCGGTGAGGATATGATTGTAACCTTCCTTCCGGAAGATGTTGTCGATGGACTTTATTCTGCGGTCGGACATGCGGGATTAAACGTTGCAAGCCTGACACTTGAGCCTATTGCGGCGATCAATATTGCAATTCCGGAGAGCTACCGGATGTTAAATATCGCATTAGTCGATGTTGGAGCGGGAACGTCTGATATTTCCATTACGAAGGACGGAAGCATTATTGCATTCGGTATGATCCCTTATGCGGGAGACGAGCTCACAGAAGTGATCGTCCAGCATTATCTTGTTGATTTTAATATGGCAGAGCACATGAAGCTTGCCTCAACCAATGAAGAAGAGATTACCTATGAGGATATTATGAGCATTACCCATACGATTCCGGCGGAAGATGTATGGGAGGTTACGGAGCCTGTGACGGATAAAATTGCAACCGAGGTTGCAGCAAAGATCCGGGAGCTGAATGGAGAACAGCCGGTCAGCGCGATCTTTGTTGTCGGCGGTGGCGGAAAGATCCACGGCTTTACCGAAAAGCTTGCAGAATACTTAGAGCTTCCGACGGAGCGTGTTGCCTTAAGGGGCGAGGAAGTGTTGAAGGATGTAATCTTTGAGCAGCCGGAGATTCGCAAGGACCCACTTATTGTCACTCCGGTCGGAATCTGCCTGAATTATTACGATCAGAAAAATAATTTCATCATGGTGCGTTTTAATGGGGAACGCATCAAGCTTTATGATAACAACCGGCTTACGATTGTGGATGCGGCACTTCAGGCCGGCTTCCCGAATGACCAGCTCTTTCCAAAGACCGGAAAGCCGATTAATTTTATGGTAAATGGCAATGCAAGGATTGTAAGGGGGGAGGCGGGAGAGCCTGCGGTTGTCACGATGAATGGAAAGCCTGCCAATATCAATACACCGCTTGAGCCAAACTGTGAGATTACGATCGAACCGTCTACTGCCGGAGATGCAGCAACCTACCGGGTAGGACAGCTAGAGGAATATACCGCTTCTACGATTGCATTTCAGGTCAACGGCAAACGGATCATCTGTCCGAAGTTTGTGGAAGTCAACGGTGTGCTTGAGCCCGAAAGCTATGAGATCAAAGAGGGCGATCACGTTGATACAAGGAGCTTTTATACGGTCGCACAGGTTGCGGAATTTATGGATGTCCAGATCAATCAGGAATACCAGATTCTTGTCAATAACCGTGTGGGTGATATGAATTCTCTTGTCTATGAGAATTTTTCCATCGATTTTACGGTTGGCTCCTACGGAGGCGGTTATTCCGAGGAGATTTATACCGGGGAGGAACCGATTCCGGAGGCTGCAAGGCTTTCAGAGCCAGAGGAAGATGGAGTGGAGCCAGTAGAAAAACAGGACGAAAATCCTATTGCGGCAGATAATGAAATACCGGATACTAAAGCTGGAGCAATGGAAGCAGAGTTAAAAAGACTAGAGGAAGAATTCAGTGATCCGGAAGAAGAACCGGTAAAACAGCCGGAGGATTCTGGACTTACCGTTCTTGTAAATGAAGAACCAGTAACGATGACCGGCAAAAAATCCTATATTTTTGTTGACATTTTTGATAAAATTAACTTTAATCTGAGTGAAGGAAACGGAAGGGCGATCGTCACAAAGTTAAATGGCGAAGATGCCGCCTATATGGCAGAGCTTCATGACGGAGATCAGATAGAAATACGATGGGAAGAGAATTAGTATGTTAGAATTATGCAGTATAGCAAGCGGAAGCAGTGGAAATTGCATCTGTGTTGGCTCTGATGACCATCATGTGCTGATTGATGCAGGGATCAGTGGAAAACGCATCGAAAACGGACTGGCAGCCATCGGTCTTAAGGCAGATGAGCTTGACGGCATTTTTGTTACGCATGAACACATTGACCATATTGCCGGACTTGGTGTAATGGCAAGACGTTATGGCCTTCCAATTTATGCAACGAAGGGAACAATCGGTGCAGTTAAGAATACGAAATCCGTTGGAAAGATTGACGAAGCACTGTTTCATGAGGTGCGTGCAGAGGAGCCGGTTGTGGTAGGGGATTTACAGATTGAACCGATCGCTATCTCCCATGATGCCGCAGAGCCGGTTGCCTATAAAACAGAATGTGGCAGGCATAAAATGGCGGTTGTTACAGATCTTGGCAATTATGACGAAAAGATTGTCGGTAAGCTCCAGAATTTAGATGCACTTCTTCTTGAAGCAAACCATGATATACATATGCTGCAGGTAGGGGCATATCCTTATCCGCTAAAGCAGCGCATCCTCGGTGACAGAGGACACCTTTCAAATGAACGGAGCGGTCAGCTTTTAGGTCAGCTTCTTCATGATAAATTTGGCACGATCATGCTTGGACATCTGAGCAAGGAAAACAATTACGAGGAGCTTGCATATGAAACTGTGCGCCTTGAGGTCACACAGGGAGATAATCCGTATCAGGCGGATGATTTTCCAATGTATGTAGCAAGACGGGATGCGGTTTCCCCGATTATCCGTGCAGAGTAGAATAAAAAGGAGATCATTATGGAAAAGACAATGGACAAAGCAATCATTACAGTAGTTGGAAAAGATACCGTAGGTATTATCGCACGCGTATGCACCTATCTCGCAGAGAACGGTGTGAATGTGCTTGATATTTCACAGACAATCGTTTCTGGATTTTTTAACATGATGATGATTGTAGATATGGCAGATGCAAAGAAGCATTTTGCGGATATTTCCGGAGAAATGGAAAAGCTTGGAGAAGAAATTGGCGTATCCATCAAGTGCCAGAGAGAAGAAATCTTCGAGAAAATGCACCGTATCTAATCAGATCTTTATTATGGAGGAAAACAAAGCATGATTAACAGCTGGGAAGTACAGGAAACCAATGAAATGATCGAGAAGGAGAATCTCGATGTAAGAACGATTACGCTCGGAATCAGCCTGCTGGATTGTATTGATTCCGATTTGGACCGACTGAATGAAAATATCTACAATAAAATTACAACGGTTGCAAAGGACCTTGTCGCAACCGGAGAAAAGATCGAGAAAAGCTATTCGATTCCGATTGTAAACAAACGTATTTCTGTAACACCGATCGCATTAGTCGGTGGTTCTGCATGTAAAACACCGGAGGATTTTGCAACGATCGCGGCAACCTTGGACCGTGCAGCAAAAGCGGTCGGAGTCAACCTGATCGGTGGCTATTCGGCACTGGTATCTAAGGGAATGACAAAGGCAGATGAGCTTTTGATCCGTTCCATTCCACACGCACTGCATGCAACAGAGCGCGTGTGCAGCTCCGTAAACCTTGCATCCACGAAAACAGGAATCAACATGGATGCTGTTAAATTAATGGGTGAGATTATTTTAGAAACTGCTGAGATCTCAAAAGATAACGATTCCGCAGACTGCATGAAGCTTGTTGTATTCTGCAATGCACCGGATGATAATCCGTTTATGGCAGGTGCATTCCACGGTGTGACGGAAGCCGATGCGATTATCAATGTCGGAGTCAGCGGACCTGGTGTTGTGAAGACAGCACTCGAAAAGGTACGTGGTGAGAATTTTGAGGTACTCTGCGAGACAATCAAAAAGACAGCATTCAAGGTTACCCGTGTTGGTCAGCTTGTTGCACAGGAAGCGTCTAAGATGTTAAATATTCCATTCGGAATTGTCGATCTGTCCCTTGCTCCGACACCGGCGATTGGAGACAGCGTTGCAGATATTCTCTGCGAGTGCGGACTTGAGTATGCTGGAGCTCCGGGAACGACAGCAGCGCTTGCCATGTTAAATGACCAGGTGAAAAAGGGCGGCGTTATGGCATCCTCTTATGTCGGTGGCTTAAGCGGGGCTTTTATTCCAGTCAGTGAGGATCAGGGAATGATCAATGCTGTAGAGGCAGGTGCGATAAGCCTTGAAAAATTAGAGGCAATGACCTGTGTATGCTCCGTAGGACTTGATATGATTGCAATTCCGGGAGACACCAAAGCATCCACAATCTCCGGAATGATTGCAGACGAGATGGCAATCGGAATGATTAACCAGAAGACAACCGCAGCACGGCTTATTCCGGCAGTCGGAAAGACGGTCGGGGATAAGGTTGAGTTTGGCGGATTATTCGGTTATGCACCGGTTATGCCGGTTAATCCATATTCCTGCGAAGACTTTATCAACCGCGGAGGAAGAATTCCAGCTCCAATCCATAGCTTTAAAAACTAGGTAATTATTCAGAAACCCCTTTCGAATAAGCGCACCAGATTTGTCATGCTTGCATGGGAAAAGATGGTGCGTTTATTCGTTAGGCGGCTTTTGAATAAAGCCGCCGCCCCATAAATGAGCAAACAAAGCTGCGGAGCAGCGGAAAGCACGGCTTGTCGTGCGTGTTTGCGAATTATGGGAGGGGATGATTATGATCGGGAATCTGAATCGTTATAGGAAAAGAATTATAAGTGTATCTAATATGACTATGTAGATAATTTCATAAGGCTAATAGCATGGATTGCATTGTAAATAAAAACCGGTCATGCTACAATAAAATAGCAAGAACAAAACAAACTGTATACGAGAGGTAAAGAAAATGAAAATGGTGTCTTTAAAAGATGAATTATCAGCAACATCCTATCCGGGAAGAGGAATTGTGATCGGACGGTCAAAGGATGGTAAGTCCGCAGTTACCGCATATTTTATCATGGGACGAAGTGAAAACAGCCGCAACCGCATTTTCGTGGAAGACGGGGAAGGCATCCGCACGCAGGCATTTGATCCTTCCAAATTAAGTGATCCAAGCCTGATCATTTATGCGCCGGTTCGTGTACTTGGAAATAAAACGATTGTGACAAACGGAGATCAGACGGATACGATCTATGAACTGATGGATAAGCAGCAGACCTTTGAGCAGGCACTCCGCACGCGCGAGTTTGAGCCGGATGCGCCAAACTATACACCACGTATTTCCGGAATCATGCATATTGAAAATGGCAGCTTCAATTATGCAATGTCTATTTTAAAGAGCAACAACGGAGATCCGGACAGCTGTAACCGTTATACCTTTGCTTATGAGAATCCAAAAGCAGGAGAAGGCCGCTTCATCCATACTTATATGGGGGATGGGAACCCGCTTCCAAGCTTTGAGGGAGAGCCGGTATGGGTTGACATGGATGGAGATATCGACACCTTTACCAAGCTGGTATGGGAGAATCTTGATGCAGAGAACAAGGTATCCTTATTTGTAAGATACATTGATATTGAGACCGGAAAATACGAATCCAGAATCGTAAATAAAAACAAGTAATTATTCAGAATCAGGAGAGAAAATCATGCAGGAATATGAATTAAAATACGGATGTAACCCAAATCAGAAGCCTTCAAGAATTTATATGGAGAATGGAGAGCTTCCAATCAAGGTTTTAAACGGAAGAGCCGGATATATTAACTTTTTAGATGCATTTAATGGCTGGCAGTTAGTACGTGAGTTAAAGAAGGCAACCGGACTTCCGGCAGCAACCTCTTTTAAGCATGTATCACCGGCAGGTGCCGCAGTCGGTCTTCCACTTAGCGATGTTGAGAAGAAGATCTACTGGGTAGACGATATGGATGTTGAATTTACTCCGCTTGCCAATGCTTATATCCGTGCAAGAGGTGCAGACCGTATGTCCTCCTTCGGAGATTTTATTTCCCTTTCCGATGTCTGTGATAAAGAAACCGCACTTGTTATCAAAAGAGAGGTGTCCGATGGTGTGATCGCACCAGGTTACACGGAGGAAGCCTTAGAAATCTTAAAGAAAAAGAAAAAAGGCAACTATTGTGTGATCGAGATCGATCCTTCCTATGAGCCTGCCCCAATT
>CAKRLN010000128.1 GCA_934359535.1 uncultured Lachnospiraceae bacterium | reverse complement strand
AGGTGCATGTGACCTTTTTTATGACTGGCGGCTGGGTGGAAAGTTATCCGGACTGTGTGAAAAAGCTTGTGGAAAAAGGGCATGATCTTGGCAATCACAGTGAACATCATTACGATATGACAACGATTTCGAAAGATGAGATGAAGTCAGAGCTTATGACGGTGCACAAGAAGGTAAAAGAGCTTACCGGATATGAAATGTTTCTGTTCCGTCCGCCTTATGGCGCATATGATAACAATGTCATAAAGCTGGCTTATGACTGCAATTATTATCCGATACAATGGTCGGTGGATTCCCTTGACTGGAAGGACTACGGCGTACAATCGATCATTGATACGGTATGTAACCACAAGGCACTCGGACCTGGCGCAATCATTTTGTGCCACAATGGGGCAAAATACACGGCGGACGCACTGGATACCATGCTTACCAATTTAGAGGAGCAGGGCTATCAGATTGTGCCAATTTCAGAACTGATCATCCGTGACAATTACCACATGGACGTCACAGGAAAGCAGATCTCCGATTTGCCTTCGAACGCTTCCGGGCAGATAACAGAAACAGACTGATTCCTGAAACCGCAAAGAGACGGAGCATCTGCTTTATAGTCAGAAATACGGTCAACCATACCTTTCAAAATCCGAAAAAAAAAGACAGCCTTTCGATCTGCTGTCTTTTCGGAGAAGGTATTTTTGCTATGGGGGTAGCAAAAAATATATAATGTATTGGGGGGTTTTTACGGTTATTATAATAGCATGGACCGCCCAAAAAGTGTGCACAAACTTCACAAAAGTCCTCATCTCTTTTTGTGCAATTTGTACACATTCAACGCGATTCTTTTATAATCCAAACGCTTTGGAACGTTTGATAAATTCAACAATCACTTCAATTCCAAGCTCTGCAGCCTTTTCGGCAAAGGTTGCATAATCCATTGCACCACCCTCACCATCGGAAATTGTACGTAAGATTGCAAATGGAACTTTGTTAACAAAGCAAACATGGCCAATACTTCCGCCCTCCATCTCGGCTGCAATCGCATCAAAACGCTCATGCAGCTTTTCCTTCTGCTTTGCCTCATGCATAAACATGTCTCCTGTCGCAATTGTTCCGACTACATAATGCATTTTCTTATCTGCAAGACAGCTCTCTAAAAGCTCCATCATTGCCGGATCGCATGGGAGAAAAATCTGGTTGATTCCGGATAATAATCCAACCGGATCTCCAAGTGCAGAGGTGTTCATATCATGCTGCACTACCTTATCTGCAACTGCGACATCCATGACTCCAAGCTCTTTACAGAGCGTTCCTGCAACACCGATATTTACAACCATATCTACGTTATATTTTAAAATCATTGCCTCCGTGCAGATTGCTGCAAAAACCTTTCCGATTCCGCACACTGCTGCAACAACATCCACGCCAGCGACCGTACCCTGCACAAACTCCACACCACTGACGGTCTCTGTCGTTGTATTTTCCATGGATGCCTTTAAATTATCGATCTCCATCTGCATTGCGCCAATAATACCAATTCTCATGTAATTTTCCTCTTTCTTTCCATTTTTTCAGGCGATTGCGAAGCTCTCCAAAATTCACGAATACATGTACTTTTTGTGAGTTTCGCATTTTTCTATCCATTATTTTACCGGATAGGTAAATTCCATATTCGTCTGTGCCTCAAGCACTGCAAGATAGGTGGTACATTCCTCTTTTGCGATTGCAAGATCCAGATTCTCATAATGTCCACATTCAACAGCAGAAGCGCCAAATACGGGTCCTTCATGGTTGATGATCTGTTTTAACACCTTTTTTGTGATGTCAAATACCTTCTTTGGCATCTCATCCCGGACAAGCAGGTAAAACCCTGTCTGGCAGCCCATCGGTCCAAAATATACAACCTTATCTGCAATTTCTGAATTACGGATATAGGTTGCAAACATATGTTCAACAGAATGCATATCAGCATTGCTCATATAATCCCCTGCGTTTGGCTTCCTTGTGCGCAGATCATAAGTAATGACATCGCCATCCTCTCTTGAAATATAAAATCCAGGTACTAATACATCATGATCAATTGTAAAGCTTTTAATTCTGTCCATAAATATAACCTCATTCTTTTTATTTATTGTCTGCAATTTCATTCATTTCATTGGAAATCTCATGGATTTCCTTTAACAGCGCATTCATTCTGTGCAATGCCTCAATCGAGGAATCACTAATCGACAATGCTGTATCGGTCGATGCCGCAACCTCTTCTCCGGTTGCAGACAGATTGGTAATACTGTCCATAATAACACTCGTCGCCGAGATAATGCTGTCGACAGAGGAATTGACCTCCATAACTCCCTGGTATAAGCTGTCCGTATCATTTTTTATATCCGAAAGCTTGCTTCCAGTTTCTGTGATCAGTTCATTCTGTTTATCCGCATATTCAGATGAATGCTTCATGCTCGATGCCGCATTTTCCGCATCCTTGATCAGATTGCCAATAATCTCACCAATCCTCTCGGTTGCCTGTCTTGTATCCTCTGAAAGTGTGCGGATCTCATCTGCAACAACCGCAAATCCCTTTCCGGCTTCTCCGGCACGGGCAGCTTCAATTGAGGCATTTAACGCAAGCAGATTGGTCTGGCTGGAAATTCCAAGAATCGTATCTGTGATCGCTTCCACATCCTTAATGCTGTCATTTAATTTCTGCGTTGTTTCTCCTGTTTTCTCATTGATCTGTGCGATCTCAGATGCCTGGTTCTTCAGATGCTCAATCAGATCAACGCCCTCTGCTACCGTACTGTTCGTGCGCTCGGAAATCTCTCCCATATTGCGTGCTTCATCACCGACACGCTCAATGCTCTGTTGAATTCCGGATGTCTGGTTCGTCTGCTCATTGATCGCATCTGCATTCCTGTGCGTACCCTCCGCGATGTCAGAAACAGCCTGATTACTTGTCTTCATCGTTTCATTTAAGCTGTCAGACACTTCTTTTGCCTTTACAAATTTCTGGTCTAACTGCTCTGCAAGCGTAACGATCTTTTGTGCTGTTTTTGTCTGTGCCTCGGCATGCTGCTGTACCTCATTCATATGCTCATTTCCATGCACGATCTGCATTTTTGTAATAACAAGTGCAAGTGCACATGCAATCACAACCATACTGATTTCAAAAGTAAGCTCCTCCATTCCGACAAGTCCTCTGTTCAGCGCTCCAATCTCATACAGTAAGGTCCCGCCTATTGCGACAACGGAACCTGCCAGAGAAAGCTTTGCGTCCGCATAGTTCATTACAAGAATCGCAATCGGGAACACATAGGCATAGGTATATGAAACATCAGCCGTAAACAGGGTTATCGCAAATAATAAAATCATGGAAGAACAGCAGATATGGCGGTATATTTGTGTCCCCTGAAGCGGCTTAATCGCTGCACAGTTTACAATAAGTGCTGCCATACCAACGATCAGTCTCGCAATTCCTGCACCGCTTATCCCATGTGCCAGAGAGATCAGCGCCGTAATAATCACACTTGCTTCTATCAGAAGACCAGCCAAAAATGCTGTTTTATTCTTGTCTATCAATTGTTTTGTTTCAAGCTTCATAACAGACTCCTCCTCTTATGTAATTTCTTAATCAGCCAAATAGTGACAGATAATGTTCAAACACTTCAAGTGCCTCATCCACCGGCTGTGGTGTTCCCATATCAACCCCCGCATCCCTCAAAAGCTCGATTGGATCCTTCGAGCAGCCGCCACAAAGGAAATTTTTCACATAACGGTCTACTGCCGGCTGCCCCTGTTCTAAGATCATTCTGGAAAATGCAGTTGCTGCTGAATATCCGGTCGCATACTGATACACATAGAAGGATGTATAAAAATGTGGAATACGCATCCATTCATAATCAATTTCTTCATCCACAATAACATCCGGGCCATAGTAAAGCACATTTAAATCATGATAAATCCGGTTCAATTCCTGCATTGTAAGTGCTTCCCCATCTGCAAGTTTTTTGTGAACGATCTGTTCAAACTCTGCAAACATTGTCTGGCGGAACAGCGTCGTTCGGAATGCCTCAAGCTGGTGGTTGATCAGATAGCGCCGCTGCCTTTCATCCTTCGCATTTTTCAGAAGATACTGCATCAGAAGTGCTTCATTACAGGTCGATGCTACCTCTGCAACAAAAATCCGGTAATCGGCATACGTAACGGCTTGTGCGCGGTTCGAATAATACGTATGGATCGCATGTCCCATCTCATGTGCAAGCGTAAAGACACTATTCAGATTCTCCTTGTGATTCAAAAGCACATACGGATGTGTTCCATAAGCACCCCAGGAATACGCCCCGCTCCGTTTATTCTGATTCTCATAGACATCAATCCAGCCACTTGTAAAGCCTTCCTGTAAAATTGCACGGTATTCCTCTCCCATCGGTGCAAGCGCATCATAAACGATTTTTTTTGCATCCTCATAGGTATACTTTGCTTTTGCCTCTTCGACAAGTGGCACATAAAGGTCATACATATGAAGCTCATCCACTCCAAGCAGCTTTTTGCGTTTCGCCATATACCGGTGCATTGCCGGAAGATGCTTATGTACGCTCTCAATCAGACTGTCATACACCTGCTCCGGAATATTTCCTGCATCCAGATGCATTGCCCGCACACTTTCATAATGCCTTGCCTTCGCGTAAAAATGCTCCTTTTTCAGCTGGCTTAAAAAGATCGCAGAGACAGTATTTCCAAAGCTTTTATACGTGTGATAGACCGATTCAAATGCCTGTTTCCTTATTTCTCTGTCAGGATTTTCCATAAGCTGGATAAAATTCCCATGGCTTACCGGAAGCTTCTTTCCATCGGCATTTATAATCTCCGGAAATTTCAGATCCGCGTTGTTCAACATCGAAAAGATATTATCCGGTGCAACAGCAAGCTCTCCGACGTCCGCAAGAAGCCGCTCCTCTTCCTTCGAAAGTGTATGTGGCTTTGCCCTGAGAATCTCATCGATCACACGCTTATAATGCGTAAGCTCCGGCTCGCTTTCGTAAAATTCCTTCCATTTCGCCTCCGGGATCTGCAGAATCTCCGGATCTGCAAATGCACAGGCACTGCCGGCTTTTACCTGTAAATGATCTGCCTTTGCTGCATACCCCTGATATTTGGAAACCGCAGTATCCTGATGACACCGTTCATTCGCATACACATAGACCCTTGCAAGATGGTATTGCAGTTCATCTGCCTTTTTCAGATAGGAAAGAAGTGTTTTTGCATTCTCTCCTAATGTCCCCTGAAAGGAAGAAATCTCCTCTGCAAGAGCCATTGTCTCATCATATTCCTTTTCCCAAAGCTCATCACATGCAAACAGATCCTCAAGCTTCCATTTATATGCATCATCTATTTCATTTCGTTCCAAAATTTTTGTTTCGCTCATATTCCCTCTTTTCCAGACATCCATAGCTTCCCATTTGACTCTATTATAATATTTGCAAAAAAATTTCGCAATATTTAGTTCTTTTATCATGCGAAAAGGGCTTCCACATGGAAGCCCTCCTCTTTTTATGACACCTGAAAATACACCAAAAAACCTGTTTCTACTTCAGCTATTCCTTATTGATTCTGCCCACCGATTCCCCTGGCAGCAGAATTCCTTCCACGACCACCCGTTCAACAAGAGTGGTCTTAGGCTGCTCTATAATACGAATCAGACGGCTTGCAGCTTCTCTGCCAATCTGATCCGTATCCTGTCTGATCGTTGTCAGCTTCGGACTCAGCATCTGTGAAATGCGCGTACCATCATAGCCGGCAATCGAAATATCCTCCGGGATTCGAAGCCCCATCTCCCGGATCACGTTCATTCCGCCAATTGCAGCCGTATCATCTGGAAAAAGAATAACGGTCGGTGGATTCTCCAGATTCAAAAGTGCCCTTGTCTGCCTGGCAACGTCCTTCGCCTCTAAATATCTCGCGGCCCTTACATAACTCTCCGGAATATCGATTCCATGCTCGGAAAGCTTCCGGTAATAGGCTGCCAGCCGGTCTCTTGTCACACTCGAATACTCCTGTCCATGTATATATGCAATCCTTGTATGCCCCATTCCAATAATATACTCTAACAGGTCTCCCATACATTTGGCATTGTTCGAGCTGACAGCCGAACAGGAAAAATGGGAATAATCAATCGTAACGACCGGAATATCGCTGTTCATCAGCTCCTGTACACTTGTTTCCGTAAAGTCTGCGCACACAATCACTACCCCGTCAAAATTCCGGTATCTGCAATGCTTAAGATACGACATCTGCCGTCCTGCCGGATTTGTATTAATAAAGGTAATGTCATAGCCAAGACTCTCCGCCTGTGTCTTAAATCCATTCAAAACCCCTGCGAAATATTCATGTGTCAGTCCCATGGACGCCTCATCCGCATAT
>CAKRLN010000127.1 GCA_934359535.1 uncultured Lachnospiraceae bacterium | reverse complement strand
CAATATCCCCTGTGGCTTGTTTCCAGGAAATATTGAACCGGGTCCTCGCCCCGCGCCGAGTCCAATTCCAGACTGTATGTTCCAAGATCGGAAAGCGTATTCTGCACATAGCTGACATATTTTGCGCGCTCGGCATTCACACTGGCGGTATCATCACTGTCATAGTAAGCGGTGTAATCATCCCGCTCTTCAAACGCTTCTTTCTCCTCACGGATCTCTTCTGCAAGTGCTTTTATCGCTTTTTCTTCCTTCGGGACGGTCATATTATGTTCCATGACATACTTGTTATACCAGGAGAAGAATTCCTCCTCTTCCCCCCAGATTCCGCCTGTATTTCCTGTAAACATCATGTCATAGCTTCCCAGTATGGTTTCAATGCTGCTGGTTGGCTGCTCATCCGGTGTCAGACAGAGCGTTGTTCCTTCCGCTGATATTGTTTCGCATTTTTTTGATTTTTTCAGATTATAATCCCCGGACCAAAGCAGTGCCTCATCCAGCTTGGAAAAATTCATCCCATATGGAAGATACGCATAGGTATCATGGATGCCGGTATAGGAAATCTGGCAGGTTACCTTGGTATTTCCCATTCTGACATAGCTTTGATACAGATGCGGAAACTGTGCAAGATCATATGCTCCATCGGCTTCACTGATTCCATGCGCTGCACATGCCTTAGCAAAAGCATCTTCCTCATTCTTCCAGACTCCGTTTTCATAGACTGATCCGTAATAGCCACGCAGATACAGACGTGCCCCGCCATAAGAACGGTTCAGGTGCACCTTCATAACCTCTTTATTCCGGTATTTCGGCGTATGGTTATCAACCGTACCATCCTGTGTATTCCAGGAAAACAGGCTGCTTCCCATCGTCTTTATCTCCTGCTCAAGCTCACGCTGGAAGGCATTAAGCGGCTTTTCCATGCGAACAAGCTGCTCTGCCGGTTTTTGAAAAAACACAAACACCCCGGTAAAAACAACTGCTGCGGCCGCTAAGATAAACACTGCCTTCTTCGTCTCCTGCCCCGGCTGTTTTATTACGGCAGCATCAAAAAGAAATCCCGAAAGGAAAAGCGAAAGTCCAAGATACCCCGGCGCATAGCCGACAAGAAGCCCGGATATAAGCACTGCTGCCGGAAGCACCGTAAAAATCCTTTTTCTTCCAATAATTCCTGCCAGAAACAAAAGAAACGCTAAAGCAAGAAAAAGCACAAAGCCAGCCGCTGGCTTCACGGCCGATGCATCCCCGCCCGAAACAGAAAAACCAGTTCCATAATAGTAGTTCCACATCTTGAAATAATTTTCTGCAATCGAAATCAGTCCTGCTTCAAGCTCTTCTTTATTTTTCCTGTAAAACAGATATGCCTGTATTGACGCAAGAAGAAGCAGCCCGGTATTTCCAAGGAAACGTACCTTTAAATACTGCTTTCCTGAAAATGCAGTGTTTAACGCAACGGAAATCAGTAAGATCATTCCAAGCGGAAGAAATGCCGTCCATGACGGAACGATTCCAGTATATATATCCTCTGCCATACACATCGCAGACGCAAAAAGCAGCCCATAAAAAACGAGCTGTTCCAATGCGCAGACCCATTTTCTTTTTTCTTTGTCTCCTGTCCTATTCAAAGCAGTTTTCTGCCACGCGATCGTTTCTGCCTGTTTTTTCATGCCTCTTGTTATCCCCATTTCCTGTCTATTGCTGCTTTTTTACACCCTCATATGCTTTACCAGATTCGCTTGTACTCCATCCTTTTCAGAGGATCAGCTCCATCCCTGCAAGTGCCCCATTTACGTTGTCTTTTGGAATCTGTGTGAGCTTTTTATCATCCATGAATATCTCAAGCGTTCCATTTAACCGGATGTCATGCAAAAGCAGCTCACTTTTGTATTTCTCTTTGTAGAGCTTTTGAATGGAATCCTCACACCTGCATTCCTTTTCTGCCAGATAGCATGCCAAAAATTCATAAAAGCTTTCCTCATCATCTACCCGGAATCTCACAATATCCTTATAACGTCCGCTGTACCATGCCGTATAATGCGGGCAGCCCGCGTCAAAAAGAGCAAAGGAGAGGCTTGCTGCTGCCGTATAAAATGCATCAACGCGCATCTCCGCATCCAAAAGCAGAACAACCGGGCATGCCTTTGGATGTCCATTCTCCTTTACCATCAGCTCATCAGTACGCACGGAAAGCTTCCAGTGAATGCTTTGTATTTTATCCCCATCCTGAAATGGACGGATCTGAAATACATCATTCACATCATGTCCCGGCCGGAGTGTATCATAGACTTCTGCCTCCCCAAAGAAATTCCGTACCGGCTCAGTCAGGCGGACCGAAGTCTCTGTAATCTCTGGCAGAACCTCTATGGTCTGGGCAGTCTGCTTCCTGACTCTGCGTTCCACATAAAACAAGCCGGTCATATCGTACACCCGGATGCGTTCTAACGAAATCTCATACATGCCGGCCTCCCAAAACACGATCTCATGCCGGGTCTTTTGCATCCCCCTTTTATCTGCCGCCTCGAAAAAGCGAATCCGGGTCCTCTTCTTTTTGCCATTCGCGGCCGAAACGGGTTCTGTCAAAAGCTGTACCCCAATACGAAGCTTTCCGGTTCCGGTCTCCCGTTTCACCATCGTGAAAACACCAACCGCCTGCCCTTTTTCTGCGAGCGCAATCGGAACCTGTACCTTTGTCTGGATTCCAAAAGCCACCACATTCACGTAGCAGACCGTCACCCCAAGCCAGATCAGAACCGCGATTGCAATCATGACTGCACCGCTGCTTCCATAGAGCACTGCCATATAAAAAATAACCGCATCCAGGAGTACTGCCGCAATCCACCGTCTCATGCCAGCTCTCCGTCCGGCTGCATATAAGAAGCCGGCTTCCCTGTCTCCGCAAGAATGTCAGAAAGCACTGCCTCCGCCTCCACATGGGATACCCGTGCCTTTGTATTTAATACAATACGATGCTTTGCCACATCCATATAAACAGCTTCCACATCCTCCGGGACAACGTAATCCCTGCCCTCTAAAAACGCTGCTGCCTTTGCCATTTTCGCACAGGCAATGGTACCTCTTGGACTCACGCCAAGCTCAATATAGGGATTGTCCCTTGTTGCCTTCATAAGTGTCGCAATATATTCATAGACCGCATCGTGTACATAAATGCCTCCGACAAACTCCTGCAGCCTGGAAAGCTCCTCTGCACGGATCACACTTCCGATCTTCTCCATCGAAAGCTTCGTGCTTTTTCCTCTTGCGATCTCAATCTCATCCGAAAGCTCCGGATAGCCCATGCTCATGCAGATCATAAAACGATCGAGCTGGGATTCCGGAAGCAGCTGCGTTCCGGCACTTCCCTTTGGATTCTGTGTTGCAATCACAATAAACGGGTCCGGAACACGGTGTCTTACACCATCTACCGTAACTGCCCCCTCTTCCATGACCTCAAGCAGCGCAGACTGCGTCTTCGGAGAGGTACGGTTGATCTCATCGGCAAGAAACAGATTGCACATGACCGCACCCTCGCGGTATTCAAATGTTTCACTCTCCTTCTGATACATGGAAAATCCAAGGATATCCGATGGCAGCACGTCCGGTGTGAACTGCACCCGGTTATTGGCAAGTGCCATTGCCTTGGAAAAAGCAATCGCAAGTGTTGTTTTTCCAACACCCGGAACGTCCTCGATTAAGATATGTCCTCCTGCTAAAATGGCTGCAAATGCCTTTTTCACGCAGTCATCCTTACCCTTTACTGCCTTTTTCACCTCATCCATCACAGCACGCGCCATCAGACAGGCACGTTCTCTCTGGTTCATTTCATTCAGATACCCCATCACAGTCCTCCATCACATATGCTTTATTTTTTATTTTAACACCGTACTTTCTTCCTGCACAGCTCAAATCTTAATTCTTCAGAAAGAATTAAGAAAAGCTTCTGTGAAAAAAAGGATGCCGCCCAAAGACTGCATCCTTTCCTATTTATATAGCGTTTTATAACAATTCTTTTAACATCTTATTGACCATTGCCGGGTTTGCCTTTCCCTTCATTGCCTTCATCGTCTGTCCGACAAGGAATCCGATTGCTTTTTCTTTTCCGCTTCTGTAATCGGATACCGACTGTGGATTGTCTGCAATAACTTTTTCGACAGCCGCCTTTAGCGCACCCTCATCATTTACTGTCTTTAAGCCCTTTTCCTCAACATACTGCTTTGGATCGGTGTCATGGTAGAAGATTTCCTCAAACACCTCTTTGGCAACAGTACTGTTGATTGTTCCAGCCTCCACAAGCTCCACAAGCTCTGCCAGATGCTTCGGTGAGAATTTTAAATCCTGTGCATCCATTTCATTTTCCTTTAACAGACGCATCGTTTCCACCATCAGCCAGTTGGATACCTTTTTCGGCTTGCCGCAGAGCTTTGCTGCTGCCTCAAAAATATCTGCCATATGCTTGGATTCTGTGATGATCTGGGCATCATACTCCGGAATATCGTACTCCTTCTTATAGCGCTTTCGCTTCTCTGAACGGAATTCCGGCTGTTTCTTTCTCACTTCCTCGATCCATTCATCTGAGATTACAATTGGAACAAGATCCGGTTCCGGGAAATAACGGTAATCCTGTGCATCCTCCTTAGAACGCATCGCATGAGAGGATTCCTTGTTGTCATCCCATCTTCTCGTCTCCTGGATGACGCTTCTTCCCATCTCAAGAAGCTCGATCTGACGTTCTCTTTCACCCTCGATCGCATGCGCAATAGCTTTAAAGGAGTTCAGGTTCTTCATCTCGGTACGGGTTCCAAATTTTCTTGCACCGACCTCACGCACGGAAATATTGACATCGGCACGCATCGAGCCCTCGTTTAATTTACAGTCGGATGCACCAAGATACTGTATCGTCTCCCTCAGCTTCTCAAGATAGGCAATAACCTCCTCTGCCGAACGCATATCTGGCTCGGAAACAATCTCAATTAATGGCACCCCGGAACGGTTATAATCAACGATGGAAACATCCTCCCACTCATCATGGACAAGCTTTCCGGCATCCTCCTCCATATGGATCTCATGGATTCCGATCACCTTTTTGCCATTTGCTGTCTCAATCTCCACACCGCCGTTTCTGCAAATCGGGAGATAGAGCTGGGAAATCTGGTAGTTCTGTGGATTATCCGGATAAAAATAGTTCTTCCGGTCAAATTTGCAATACTGTGTGATCGTGCAGTTGGTTGCAAGACCGACTGCCATCGCATATTCTACGACCTGTTTATTTAATACCGGAAGTGATCCCGGCATACCGGTACATACCGGACAGGTGTGTGTATTCGGTGCTCCTCCAAACTCGGTGGAGCAGGAACAGAAAATCTTTGTTTTCGTTGCTAATTCTACATGGACTTCAAGTCCGATCACGGTTTCATAATTTTTTGCCATCTGCTTTCCCTCCCTTCTATGCCTCTGCCGCATCTGAAAGCGGACTGTGCTTCATTGGTCTTGTCTGTTCAAAGCTATAGGCTGCGCGGATAATCGTCTTTTCCTTAAAGCAGTCTCCAATCAGCTGTAATCCGATTGGAAGTCCGTTTTTATCCAACCCACATGGAAGAGAAATTCCTGGAAGTCCTGCAAGGTTTACGGAAACCGTATAGATATCGCCAAGATACATCTTAATCGGGTCACTTAAGCTTGCTCCAAGCTTTGGCGCAGTCGTTGGTGCTGCCGGTCCTAAGATTACATCATATTTGGAAAATGCATCATCAAATGCCTTTTTAATGAGTGCCTTTACACGCAGAGCCTTTAAATAATAAGCATCATAATATCCGGAGCTTAATACAAAGGAGCCTAACATAATTCTGCGTTTTACCTCCGCTCCAAAGCCTTCAGAGCGGCTTTTTTTGTACATGCTGTGAAGCTCCTCATAATCCTTTGTGCGATAGCCGTATTTCACACCATCAAAGCGTGCAAGGTTTGAGCTAGCCTCTGCACAGGCAATGACGTAGTAGGCAGGAATTGCATACTTGACAAGTCCAAGGTCAAATTCCTCGACAATGGCCCCCTTCTTTTCAAGCGTTTTTGCTGCTGAAAGCACCGCTTCCTTTACCTCCGGATCAATGCCTTCCCCAAAATAATCTCTTGGGATACCAATCTTCATCCCCTTTACATCATCAACCAGTGCCTCGGTAAACCTCGTATCCTCACGCGCTACCGATGTGGAATCCTTTGTATCATGCGAAGCAATACACTCTAAAATCGTTGCACAGTCTGTCACATCCTTTGCAACTGGTCCGATCTGGTCTAACGAAGAACCGTATGCAATCAGTCCATAACGGGATACCGTTCCATAGGTCGGCTTGATTCCTGTCACTCCACAGAAGGAGCTTGGCTGACGGATTGATCCGCCGGTATCTGATCCAAGTGCATAAGGTACTTCCTC
>CAKRLN010000126.1 GCA_934359535.1 uncultured Lachnospiraceae bacterium | reverse complement strand
TGATCTCCCTGATAGCCGAAACACCGCCAGCCACCTCATAGGACGGATGGTAGGTTCTCATATAAGGAAGATCATAAACATCATCCATTTCCTCCTGACTCAATGGTTTTGCCGGTGGATTCTGTACCACATAAGTTTTACCGGCATATGGCTCATACAGCCGTTTCCCGGAAAATGGATCGGTATTACAGTACTGGGTATAGAAGCTTTTTGCATACACTGTCTTATCTTCCTTAATCACATCCCAGTCCGGCAGCTCGATCGCATCATAGATAATATCCAGATCCTTTGTTTTAAAAACGGTTCCGTCGATAAAGGTAATATCCTTTACATTCATGCCCGCATTTAACGCATCCGCAATCTCCACGATACTCCGTTCTCCCATTCCATAGGAGATCAGATCTGCACCGGAATCTAAGAGAATCGAACGTTTTAATTTATTCGACCAGTAATCATAATGTGCAAGCCTGCGCAGGCTTGCCTCAATTCCTCCGATAATAATCGGTGTTGTCTTATAGGTATGGCGGATTAGATTGCAGTATACAACCGTTGCATAATCCGGACGTTTTCCCATAACACCACCCGGTGTAAAGGAATCCTTTTCGCGTCTCTTTTTCGATACCGAATAATGGTTTACCATAGAATCCATATTCCCGGCAGACACCAGAAAGCCAAGTCTTGGCTCTCCGAGTATCGAAATCGAACCATCATCCTTCCAATCCGGCTGGGAAATGATTCCTACACGGTAGCCATGTGCTTCTAACAGTCTTGCAATGATCGCATGACCAAAGGAAGGATGATCCACATACGCATCCCCACAGACATACACGAAATCAAATTGTTCAATCCCCCTCTCTATCATATCTTCACGGGAAATCGGCAGATATCCTTCGTACATTCAGTTCTCCTCTCATTTTTATTATCTGCTTAGGCAATTGCGAAACTCATAGTTAAGCAGGATGTCACTTTGAACAATAAAATGTGAGTAAAAGAGCGTTTCACAAATGCCTATTATTTCATTCCACAGGTAAGCTTACGCACTTCCTGTGCATTCAATTTGCGGTACTTGCCACATGGCAGATCCCCAAGTGTCAGATCTCCCATGGAAAGCCGTTTTAAATATAGTACCTTTCTTCCAATTGCCTGAAACATTCGTTTGACCTGATGAAAGCGTCCCTCATAGATCGTAAGCCTGGCAGAATAGGTTACCTGATCCTGCCCTTTTTTCTTTTGGGGTTCATCAATTATAAGCTCTGCCGGAAGACATACTGTATCATCCCCAATGTCAATCCCCTTTAAAAAGAGTTCTTTGGTCTCCTCTGGAATCGGACCATCTGTTTCCACATAGTAGGTCTTCGGCACATGGTGGGATGGGCTGATCAGGTGATGCGTCAGTGCACCATCATTGGTAATCAGAAGAAAGCCTTCTGTATCAAGATCGAGTCTTCCAACCGGAGCAAAACCGGCAAACTGTTTCGGATCAAAATAATCCATCACCGTCTTGTGAAGCTGGTCTTTTGCAGCAGTCACGCAGCCCGCCGGCTTATGGAATAAATAATATCCACACTTTTCATAGATAACCGCTTTTCCCAAAACCGCTACGTTGTCACTTTCCTCGTCTACCTTCTGTTCCGGCTTCGCGAAGACTGCTCCATTGACTGTAACCTTCCCGGCTTTGATCAGCTTTTTCACTTCGGTTCTTGTTCCCACCCTGCAATCTGCAAGGTATTTGTCCAAACGCATCATCGCATATGCTCCTTATTTTGCACGTTTCAGATACTCAACGATCAGCTTCCAGACACGCTCGGTAGACGAAATGCTTAAGCGTTCCTTCGGTGTATGAATGTCGTAGTTATTTGGTCCAAAAGATACACAGTCGAGATTTTTGATTTTCTCTGAAAGAAGTCCACACTCTAATCCTGCATGGATCGCTTCAAAAACAGGTTCTTCTCCAAACAGGTCACCGTAGACCTCCGCAATTGTGTCACGCATCGAAGACTTTGGCTGATATTCCCATGCCGGATAATCACCTTCAATTGTCACCTCGCCGCCAACGATCTCTATGATCTGGGTAACCTGATCCTTTAGATCCTCTTTTCTTGTTGAAACACAGCTTCGGATCGAGCTTACGGCCTCAAGATGATCTTTCTTTAATTCAAGAATTCCAAGATTTAAGGATGTCTCAACGAGCCCTGGCATCATCATGCTCATGTGCAAAACACCATTCGGAACCGCACGCAGATAAAATACAACCTTATGCACCGATGTGTAATCAAGCATTTCTGCTTCTTCAAGGTCTCCGGTCAAAAGCTCTATCGAAACGCCAGGATCGGCCGCCTGTAATTCGTTTTTTAAAATTTTATCCAGCTCGTTCACACAGTCTTCAACACGTTCTTTCTGCTCATCCGGGATCAGAATCTCACAGACACATTCCCTTGGAATTGCATTATCCTTTAAGCCACCTGCAAGAGAAAGAATTCCAAATGGGGTACATTCCATAATATTTTTTAACAGTCTTCCCATAAGGATATTGGCATTGCCATGCTCTTTATGGATCTCACTTCCTGAATGTCCGCCTTCTAAGCCGGTAATCGTTAAAGTAACCTTTCTTCCATACTGATTGACACGTTTTACCGGAATCGATCCGATTATGCTCATCCCGCCTGCACAGCTCGTAAGGAAATGTCCTTCCTCATCACTGTCTAAATTTAACATCTTATGTCCTTTTAACATGGAAAGATCTATGTCGATTGCGCCAAGCATACCGATCTCTTCATCTACTGTGATCACAACCTCAAGTCTTGGATGGCACAGATCCTTTGCATCTAAGAGTGCAAGTGCATAGGCAACTGCAATTCCATCATCTCCACCTAATGTTGTATCCTTTGCCTTTACGAAATCTCCATCTACATATAGCCGCAGGCCATCTTTCTCAAAATCAATATCACAGCCCTTTTCCTTCTCGCAGACCATATCCATATGTCCCTGTAAAATAACAGGCTCTGCATCTTCATAGCCTTTGGATGCTTCCTTTATAATAACGACATTGTTGGATTCATCCTGATAATAGGTAAGTCCACGTTCCTTTGCAAAAGAAACAAGATAATCGCTGATTGCCTTTGTGTTTCTTGATCCGTGTGGAATTGCACAGATCTCTTCAAAATAGTGGAATACATTCTTTGGTTCTAAATGTTCTAATACGTTCATAGTATCCTCCCTGTTTTCATAAGCTGTATTATGAAAAAGCTTATTTATGTTCTGATTTTTAGTCTTTTAATTTTTTATATGATTTTCCATCCTGCCGAGGCATGTGAGGCATCGGAAAATGGGATTTTGTTATGGTTTACGCAGGTTCTTCCTGCCCTGCTTCCGTTTACGATGATCTCTGCAGTAATCATGCGTTCCGGGCTTTTAGTTTATTTCGAGGAACATCTTCCTGCACCGGCAGCCCGGCTTGGTGCAGCAAGACTTTATATTATTTTCTGCGGCTTTTTATTTGGTTTTCCGATTGGAAGCAAGCTTGCCTGCGACTGCTGCCTGTCCGGTCTGATTTCGAAGCGAGATGCCGAAATCCTCTGTTGCTTTACAAATAACCTGAGCCCGGCCTTTATTCTAAGCTATGTCTTAAACACAAGGCTGCATCACGCTTATCCGGCCTCCATCACACTTGCCATCCTGTATCTGCCGCCATTTTGCATCGGCTGTCTTCTGCTCTTTGGAGCTTCTGCCAAAAAGCAGAAAAAAAGCATGAAAAAAACGTCAAGATTCCAATTGGATATGCAAATCGTTGACGCCGGTATCATAAGTGGATTCGAAACACTTATCAAATTATGCGGTTATATCGTATTTTTTTCCATGCTTGGCAGTATCGTAAACACAATCTCACTGCTTCCTTCAGCAGTCCGGCTTTTCCTGTGTGCCAGTCTTGAGGTGACAAATGGAGCTGCCATTATCGCTGACTCAACACTTTCCTCTGCCGCAAAATATATTACCTGCATAGGTCTTCTTGCCACAGGCGGTCTGTCCGGGCTTGCACAGACTGCATCCATGCTCGCCCCAGCAGATCTGTCCTTAAACAGCTACATAAAAATGAAGCTTCTATTCACCACCTGCTCACTTCTATCAGCAGCAGTATTCTGTCTGCTATTCATTTGATTCCGAAGTGTCTTCGTTTAATGAATCCTCTTCTGCTTCAAGCTCTTCTACAGGCTGCTCCATTTCAACAGTCTCCTGTTTTTCATTCTGTTCGGCAGCCTCCTCCTCTTCTTCCCTGGAAGGGAAAAGCTCTGCACGGTTCTTCGTTACAACATCAAGATATTCCTGCAAAGAACCAATCAAATGCCCATAGTGTGCTTTCGATGTATCAATGGAATGTGTCAGGATATCCTCGATAGCCTTTAACTGGTCATCTGTATAGGTAACGGCTCCCATACGGATACTGTTTGCCTCGTTTGTCGCATTGTCTAAGATCTCCTGTGCCTGCTTGGTTGCGATCATAACAACCTCATTCGCCTGGGCGTATGCCTGCTGCATAATCTGATGCTCGCTGACAAGCTCACTTGTCTGAACCTCCGCCTGGGCAATGATCTGATCTGCCTTCGCCTGGGCATCTGCAAGAATTGCCTCTTTATTGCTGATAATCTTCTGGTATCTTTTAATTTCTTCCGGAGTCTTAGAGCGAAGCTCATGAAGCAGCTCTTCCAGCTCATCCTTATTCACAACAATATTCGTGCTGGAAAATGCCGCATACTTACAGCCGTCGATAAATTCTTCGATATCTTCAATTCCCTGCTCAATTCTACTGCTCATTCGAATTCTCCTTTATCTGTCCTTACTATTATATTTTGCATAAATTCTGTCAATGAACTGCTCCGGAACAAACTTGGAAATATCTCCTCCATAGGAAGCAAATTCCTTTACAATCGTGGAACTGAGATAAGAATACTTCAAGTTTGTTGTCAAAAAAATCGTCTCAAATCCAGGTTCCTGTACATGGTTTGTCTGTGCGATCTGAAGCTCATATTCAAAATCTGTTACAGCCCGCAACCCTCTGACGATGATCGTTGCGCCAATCTCCCGCATATGATCCACAAGAAGACCATTGAATGAGGTTACCGTAACATTCGGATAATCCTTTGTCATCTCTTTAATCATACTAACACGTTCTTCTAAAGAAAACAATGAGTTTTTTGCACTGTTGTTGAGCACTCCGACGACCAGTTCATCCACAATTGCAGCCGAACGCTCAATCATGTCCAGATGCCCGAAGGTAAGTGGATCAAAGCTTCCTGGATAGATTGCTTTTTTCATTTATTCCTCCCCACGCCTCGTAAGAAATACGTGGGCGTTTGTTTTATATTTTTTGTATTTTATCATCTGATATCCAAGCTCACCCAGATAATCAAAGGATGTGTCAAGTGCTGCTTCCACAATAATAAGCGTATTGTCTTTTAAGAGCGTTGATTGGGCAAGTGCGGTAAGTACTTCCTTTTCAAGTCCCTTCTTATACGGTGGATCCATAAAAATAAGGTCAAAGCGGTATTTACCGTCCAGTGAACGGATTGCCGAAACAGCATCCATATTGATTAAACGGCATTGCTTATCAAATTTGGTAAAATGGATATTTTCTTCAATACACTGTGCAGCTTTTCTACTGTTATCTGCAAAAACAGCATATTCAGCCCCGCGGCTGACCGCCTCTAATCCGATCTGCCCGCTGCCCGCAAAAAGATCCAAAAAATAGCATCCCGGAATCTCATTCTGGAGCATATTAAATAAAGTCTCCTTGATCCGGTCTGTTGTAGGTCTTGTCTCCATCCCCTCCACCGTTTTCAGTGGAAGGCTTCTGGCTGATCCTGCAATAATCCTCATTGCATTTCCTCCTGTTTATTGATTTCTGCTAACAGCATCTAATTTTGTTCCTTTAATACATCCCTGTTCTTTGCAATATAATCAATCAGCGATACGATTGTAAGAACCAGCGCAACATAGGTAAGGACTGTTCCAAGTACGGTAAAGAATGGATGATCGATATTTAAGATCAGTACGATCACCATTAGCATCTGAAAGGTCGTTTTAAACTTTCCCCAGTAGCTTGCTGCAATGACAATGCCATTGTCTGATGCAATAAGGCGGAACCCACTGATAATAAACTCTCTTGCAATAATCACAATAACGATCCATGCTGCAAGCTGGCCGGTTGCAATCAGACAGATCATTGCTGAACATACAAGTAATTTATCTGCAAGCGGATCCATAAATTTCCCGAAATTAGTGACAAGATTATATTTTCTTGCAATCTTTCCATCGAGCATATCTGTTAAGCTTGCAACAATAAAGATGGCAACTGCAATATAATTGCCATAGCCTTCAAAATATGGTGCCAGCATAAAAAATACAAAAAATGGAATTAATATCACTCGGAATAACGTTAATTTGTTTGGTAAATTCATCC
>CAKRLN010000125.1 GCA_934359535.1 uncultured Lachnospiraceae bacterium | reverse complement strand
TTTTGGTCGCTTATGTACCGCTGTGAGCGACACGTAGCGAAAGCGTGTCTTCGAAGATTTTTGTCACTTTGAACAATGAAAATATGAATAAAAGAGAGTTTCGCAATTGTTTAAATTAGTGAATAGAAGAAAGGATACGTTTGATGAATATCGACGAATTAGTAGAAGTAAATGAGTGTCCGCTCTGCGGTGGTGGCGCACTGCTTGAAGAAGAGTGCGGAAGCTCTTATTATGTGATGTGTTTAGACTGCGGATGTCATTCCGTAAATATTGATTTCAAGTCGGAGGATGAGAGACTTGAGGCTGCGAGACGCACAGCAGAGCTTTGGAACTGCGGAAAAGTAATTTCAAGCAGTCCGGGAGAATGATGTCAGACATTTCCTGAGTTGCCCCTTGACAAAAAAACAAATTCTGCATAAACTATGGTAAGAGAAAAAAGAAAAAGGCAGAGAACGGAAAGAGTAAGAAACAGGTGGAATCCCAGAGAGAGGCTGTCACCGGCTGTAAGCAGCTTTGATTCCTGATTTCTGAAAGTGCCTCCGGGAGCTTTTCGGACGAAAGAAGCAGTTAAGACGGCTTTTTAGTAGTCCGGAACGTGTGACAGCGTTATCGGTTATTAAGCTGCTAGCGGCAGTTTTTGAAGGAAGCGGCCGCAGAATATGCAGAAAAGAAGAGTGGAACCACGGATTACTTCGTCTCTTGGCGGAGTGTCCGTGGATTTTTATTTGATACAAAGGTCAAAAGGCCATAACTCGTTCCTGCTTGCAGGATAAGAGTTATGCCTTATTGACCTGCACACACATGAGGAAGTAGTGATTTTCCTTGGAAAATCAACGGATTCCGAATGGGTGTAGAATTGCGAAAGTTGCAGTGCAACGGAGCAATTCGTGTATCATATGAGTAGGATTTTGAATTGATATCAATAAAAAAGAAAGTGTGAGCAGAATGAGTTTTTTTAGCAATATTCAGGAAGAAATTAAAATTATAAGGGAGAGGGACCCTGCAATCCATTCCAACATGGAGGTTTTCCTTTATCCAAGCTTTAAGGTGATGTTAAGCTATAGAAGGGCACACCGCCTATATGAAAAAGGACATTATTTCTGGGCGAGATGGGTGTCGCAGCGTGCCGCAAGAAAAACCGGAATTGAGATTCATCCGGGCGCACAGATTGGAAAAGGGCTGTTTATCGACCATGGAACCGGTGTAATCATCGGAGAGACGACGATCATCGGGGATAACTGCACCTTGTATCAGGGCGTTACGTTAGGTGGTACGGGAAAAGAGCATGGAAAAAGACATCCTACAATTGGAAATAACGTGATGATCAGTGCAGGTGCAAAGGTACTTGGTTCCTTTAAAATTGGAGACAACAGCAAGATTGGTGCAGGAAGCGTTGTGTTAGAGGAGGTTCCGCCGAATTCTACAGTTGTCGGTGTTCCGGGACGCGTTGTAAAACGTAATAATGAGCGTCTGCCGCAGGAGGATCTGGACCAGACACATCTGCCGGATCCGATCTATGAGGAATTAAACTGCTTAGAGCATGACAAGGAGCTGCTTTTAAGCCGTGTTTATGAGCTTGAGAAGCAGGTTGCGAAATTGCAGGATATCGATTAAAATAAGATAGGAAATTGCGAAACTCATGTAGTCGTAAATTTTGGAGAGTTTCGCAAATATCTATTAAAATAAGAACGATAAAGGAGATACCATGGAGAATAAATTTCGTTTTTATAATACACTGACCCGACAGGTTGAAACGGTCATTCCACATGAGGATGGCAAAATTGCAATGTATACATGTGGACCGACTGTATACCATTTTGCACATATCGGCAATCTCAGAAGCTATATTATGGAAGATGTGCTGGAGAAATCACTCCGTTATATCGGCTATGATGTAAAGCGTGTCATGAACATTACCGATGTCGGACATCTGTCCTCCGATGCAGATACCGGAGAAGATAAGATGTTAAAGGGTGCAAAGCGTGAGCATAAGACAGTTATGCAGGTTGCACAGTTTTATACGGATGCCTTTTTTGAGGACTGTCGCAAATTAAATATCAAACGCCCAGATGTGGTGGAGCCGGCGACAAACTGTATCCCGGAATTCATTCATATGATCGAGGTGCTCTTAGAGAGGGGATATGCTTATCAAGCCGGCGGTAATGTATATTTTGACACTTCAAAGCTTCCGGATTATTTCGTATTTTCTTCCCAGGTTGAGAAGGAACAGCTTCAGGTCGGCGTAAGGGACGATGTGGAGGAGGATACGAATAAGCGCAGCAAAAATGATTTTGTGCTCTGGTTTACAAAGTCCAAATTCGAGGATCAGGCACTCAAATGGGATAGTCCATGGGGCGTCGGATATCCGGGATGGCATATTGAATGCTCCTGCATCAGCATGAAGCATCTGGGAGAGTATATCGACATTCACTGTGGCGGAGTGGATAACATTTTTCCGCATCATACGAATGAGATTGCACAAAGTGAGGCATATTTAGGACACGAATGGTGCAGATACTGGTTCCATGTCAATCATCTGAATGACCAGACCGGTAAGATGAGTAAATCTAAGGGGCACTTCCTTACAGTGTCCCTCCTGGAAGAAAAAGGCTATGATCCGATGGTTTACCGGATGTTCTGCTTACAGTCCCATTACCGTAAGCCACTTGTGTTTTCCTATGAGAATCTGGATAATATTGCCGCTTCCTATGACAAGCTTGTGAGAAAGATTGCAGAGCTTGGAAATGACGGAGAGATTAATCAGGCTGTTTTTACAGAATACAAAAACCGCTTTATCGATGCAATCTGTGGAGATGTGAATACGTCTATGGCGCTGACGGTTGTTTATGATATGTTAAAGGCTGACACAAACGATAAGACAAAGCGTGCGCTTGCTGAGGATTTTGACCGCGTGCTTTCCTTAAATCTGATGACAGCAGGGGAGGCAGGAAAAAATGCCGCGCCAAAGGCAGACGAAGAGCTTGTTTCTTATATCGAGGCAAAGATCGAGGAGAGAAAGGAAGCAAAGAAGGCAAAGGATTTTGCAAAAGCAGATGCAATCCGCGATGAGCTTCTTTCAAAGGGCGTTGCGATTAAGGATACAAGAGAAGGGGTCGTATGGGAGCTTGTCTGATGGAGATGAATATGAACCGAAAAGGGATTGATTCCTATATCAAAGAACAGTTTGCGATTGCACCGGTGGATATCCGTACCTATTCACCGCTCGCACTCGCCTACATCGGGGATGGCATTTTTGATCTTGTCATCCGTTCGATTGTTGTCGGAAAAGGCAACACGAAGGCAAGCCAGCTTCATTACCGGACAAGCCACATTGTAAAGGCTGCGACACAGGCGGAGATGATCAAGGTGTTAGAGGCGGATGGAATCCTGACATCTGAGGAAATGGATGTATACCGCAGAGGAAGAAATGCCAAATCTCCGACGATGGCAAAGAATGCATCCATGGCCGACTACCGGAATGCAACCGGCTTTGAGGCACTGATGGGATATCTGTATTTAAAGGATGAATTTGAAAGGCTTGTAGAACTTGCAAAATATGCAATCGAAAAGCTTGCTATTACATATTAATAAATAGAAGGAGTTCCTATGGGATACGAAGAGAACAGAATCGAAGGACGGAATGCCGTATTAGAAGCATTCCGTTCAGGAAAGACAATTGACAAGTTATTTGTATTAGACGGCTGTCAGGATGGTCCGATCCGGTCGATTACAAGAGAGGCAAGAAAGCATGATACGATTGTGCAGTACGTTGCAAAGGAACGGCTTGACCAGATGTCAGAGACTGGGAAGCATCAGGGAGTGATCGCGGTTTCAGCAGCCTATGAATATGCGGAGGTTTCGGATATTTTAAAGCTTGCCGAAGAAAAAGGGGAGGCTCCGTTTGTCTTTCTTTTAGATGGGATCGAAGATCCGCATAATCTTGGCGCGATCATAAGAACGGCGAATCTTGCCGGTGCGCACGGAGTTATCATTCCAAAGCGCAGGGCAGTAGGACTGACACCGACGGTTGCAAGAACCTCTGCCGGTGCGATCAATTATACACCGGTTGCAAAGGTGACAAATCTGACCAATACGATTAAGGAACTGAAGGAGCAGGGCATGTGGTTTGTCTGCGCAGATATGGGCGGCGAACGCATGTATGATCTGAATCTGACAGGTTCGATCGGTCTTGTGATCGGAAATGAAGGGGAAGGCGTCAGCAAGCTTGTGAAGGAGAATTGTGACTTTACGGCATCAATCCCGATGAAAGGGGATATTGACTCCTTAAATGCATCAGTTGCAGCAGGCGTTCTGGCATATGAGATTGTCCGTCAGAGAATTTTTTCATAGAGCTTTTTCATTACAGAGTTTTTTTCAGAACACAAAATAAGAGCGGGGAAAGAGTTATTTGGAGAATAAATACAGCAAATTCACGGATGAACAGCTGATTGAGATGCTGAGACTTGGTACAGAAGAGATCACGGATTATATTATGGAAAAATATAAGCCGCTTGTACGGAAGAAAGCAAATGAAATGTATCTGATCGGTGGTGAGACCGATGATCTGATCCAGGAGGGGATGATCGGGCTGTTTAAGGCAGTCCGTGATTATAAGCCGGAGCGGGAGGTAAGCTTCTATCATTTTGCGAAGCTTTGCATCACAAGGCAGCTTTATTCTGCGGTGGAGGCCTCGAACCGGAAGAAGCATATGCCGCTTAACACATATGTTTCTTTTAATGCCCAGAGCGAAGAGAATGGAATCGCGCTGGATGAGCTTCTTTCTGCAAAACAGACAGAAAGCCCGGAGCAGCTTTTTATTGAAAATGAAAACGAGCAGGATTTTTATGAGGCATTGTGTGGGCGTCTCAGCAAAATGGAACGTATGGTACTCGATTATTATCTGGATGGGTGCAGCTATATCCAGATTGCAGAGCTTATGGAGAAAGCTCCGAAATCCATTGACAATGCGCTGCAGCGGATTCGGAGCAAGATCCGTACAATGGATGAGGAGTCAGAAGACAGGCAGGGAAAGTAGGTGATTGTTTATGGAATTTTCACGGATGGGAGATCACACAATTAAATGCATTATCTCAGAGGAAGAAATTGAGGATCTGGGATATACGATGGACGAGATCATGAGTAATGGGGAACGGACGCAGGAGTTTATGAATCAGATTTTTGATCTTGCAGAACAGAATTTTGAGGAGAAATTTGAGATGGGGGTAAAGACCGTAAGGGCGGATTTTCTCCCGGATCATACGCTTGTGCTGACGTTTTCGGAGCATCAGGGGTCTCAGATGATGGAACACCTGAAGGACATCGTAAGCGGATTTTTAGATTCGATCCCGCAGGATAAATGGGAGGAACTGAAAAAAGAATCGAAAGGATCAGATGACTCTGCAAAAGCACAGGAAGCGGATGGAGAGGAAACGGAGGTTGTGGCGATTTTTCGGTTCTCTGAAATGGATGTATTGATCCGGTTCGCAGCGCTTGCAGCGCTTCCGGAATTTGCAGAGGATACCCTCTATAAATATGAGAATCAGTACTATCTTGTGATGACACTTACCGGGTGCATGGAAAAGGAGGTACTGCGTCTGTCAGGTCTGACAGATGAGTATGCGGATGAGGTTATGGTCGGGCCGGAACGGGCGGCATATCTTCGGGAGCATGCAGAATGTATTTTAAAGGAGCATGCAGTGGAACAGTTGAAGCTGCTTGTATAAGACTAAAATGCTATTTACAAAGGAAGTGGAAAATGAGAAACTAGATAAGAAATAGGATCGCATGAACGGAATGGGGAAGCCGGTCAGGCGGTGCTTCTATTATAAATAATAAGAGGAAGTATAACATGAGACAAATGAATAATGTACGACAGGATGAGTCAAAGCAGCTTTTACTTTCTGAGTTCAAGTGGGTCGGGGGCAGGATGTGCCGCGACATGGATCAGCCGGTAATTGCAAGCATTAACATCCGTAATCTCAAATATTTCAATGAGACCTATGGATATTCATGCGGAGATGAGCTGATTGCGGAAATGACAGCGCATTTTGGAACAAAAGATAAGCACTGCAGGCTTCTGACAAAGACTTATGCTGACCATCTTGTTGTTCTGACGGAAGGCTATGGTGTTTCCGAACGCTTTTTAACAGCACGGATGCAGATGGAGATCGGGCAGTTTATCGAGAAGGTGAATAAAACCTATCCGATGTCCAAAATCCATATCAGCTGCGGTATCTATATCATGCAGGAGAATGATACCTTTCAGTATGCACTTGATAATGCCCGGTATGCAATGAAAAGTATTACCTACAAATATAAGGATGTGATTGCCTTATACAAGGAAGAGTTAAGAACGAGATCTTTAGAAGAGGCAAGTGTGATTCCGAATTTTGAGAAGGCATTGGAGAATAATAAGATCAGGCTTTATCTACAGCCAAAGTATTCAATCCGCAAGCAGTGCGTCGT
>CAKRLN010000124.1 GCA_934359535.1 uncultured Lachnospiraceae bacterium | reverse complement strand
CATACCAGGTCCACCCTTTGGTCCCTCGTAACGGATCACAACAACATCCCCGGCAACAATCTTTCCGCCCTTGATTGCAGCGATTGCATCCTCCTCACAGTCAAATACCCTTGCAGGTCCCTCATGAACCATCATCTCATCAACAACAGCAGAACGTTTTACAACACCGCCGTCCGGTGCAAGGTTTCCTTTTAATACTGCAAGTCCGCCTGTTTTCGAATATGGATTGTCAACCGGACGGATAACCTCCGGATTCTTATTTACTGCATTCGCAATGTTCTCTCCTACGGTTTTTCCGGTTACCGTCTTACAATCCGTATTTAAAAGACCAATATCTGCCAGCTCCTTCATAACTGCGGATACTCCGCCTGCCTCATTTAAATCCTCCATGTAAGTCGGGCCTGCCGGTGCAAGGTGGCACAGGTTTGGTGTCTTCTCGCTGATCGGATTTGCAAATGAAATATCAAAATCAAAACCAACCTCATGTGCGATTGCTGGCAGATGAAGCATAGAGTTTGTTGAACAGCCAAGTGCCATATCAACCGTCAGGGCATTTAAGATTGCATCCTTTGTCATAATATCTCTTGGACGGATATCCTGGCGGTACATTTCCATAACAGCCATTCCGGCATGCTTTGCAAGCTTGATTCTCTCAGAATATACAGCCGGAATCGTTCCATTTCCAGGAAGTCCCATTCCAAGTGCCTCTGTCAGACAGTTCATGGAGTTCGCGGTATACATTCCAGAGCAGGAACCGCAGGTCGGACATACCTTTTCCTCAAATTCCTTTACGTCCTCTTCTGTCATTTTGCCTGCTGCATAGGAGCCAACAGCCTCAAACATCGAAGAAAGGGATCTCTTCTGTCCATGTACATGTCCTGCAAGCATTGGTCCTCCGGATACGAATACTGTCGGAACGTTGATGCGGGCTGCTGCCATTAAAAGCCCTGGTACATTTTTGTCACAGTTTGGCACCATAACAAGTGCATCGAACTGGTGTGCAAGTGCCATACATTCCGTAGAATCTGCAATCAGATCACGGGTTACAAGGGAATATTTCATTCCGATATGTCCCATTGCAATTCCATCGCAGACAGCAATTGCAGGAAATACAACCGGAACACCGCCAGCCTCTGCAACACCAAGCTTTACGGCATTTACGATTTTATCCAGATTCATATGGCCTGGTACGATCTCATTGTAGGAGCTTACGATACCAACCATCGGTTTTTTCATTTCTTCTTCTGTAAATCCAAGGGCATTGAATAGACTTCTGTGCGGAGCCTGCTGCATTCCCTTTCTTACGTTATCACTCTTCATATTTATATTCCGCCTTTCGTTTTTCACATTCAGACCATCACAAAACTATATGTTTCTTTCTTCCGCATGTACTACAAATACAGGAAAACACAGGCACGCTTTCGCTGCTCATCGCTGGCAGCGGTACATAAGCAACCAAAATACGGTTGCTAAGTACCGGCCGCTCTGAAGCACCTGTTTATTTCCTGCATTCGCAGTACATGCTTCGTAATCTACATATAGATCATAATTCTCTGTTTATTATCGTTATATTATAAAGGAATTACCTGAAAAAAACAAGCTGTGCGTCATGGACCCAAGGTGCCTATACGCGTGCTGCGATCAGATCGCCCATTGCACTTGTGCCGACCTGGGTGATCCCATCGGCATTCTCTCCTGCCTGTGGCATAATATCAATTGTACGATAGCCTTCCTTTAATACCTGCTTTACAGCCGCCTCGATTGCGTCTGCTTCTTTATCGAGGTCGAAGCTGTAGCGAAGCATCATTGCGGCGCTTAAAATCGTTGCAATCGGGTTTGCAATCCCTTTTCCTGCGATATCCGGTGCAGATCCGCCGCTTGGCTCATAAAGTCCGAATTTGGTATCATTCAAGCTTGCAGAAGACAGCATTCCGATTGATCCGGTTACCATACTTGCTTCATCGGAAAGGATGTCTCCGAACATATTTTCGGTCAAGATCACATCAAACTGCTTTGGATCTTTTACTAACTGCATTGCACAGTTATCAACTAACATATGCTCATAGCTTACCTCCGGATAATCCTTTGCAACCTCCTCTACGATCTTTCTCCAGAGTCTTGAGGAATCCAATACATTTGCTTTATCAACGGAGGTTACCTTTTTTCTTCTCTTCATTGCAATGTCAAAGCCGCGTTTTGCAATTCTGCGGATCTCATTCTCATTGTAGGTAAGGGAATCCATCGCGGTCATAACACCGTCAATCTCCTCTGTTTTCCGCTCTCCAAAATATAATCCGCCAGTCAGCTCACGCATAATCATCATATCAAAGCCATCTCCAATGATGTCATCACGTAATGGACAAGCAGCTTTCAATTCCTTATATAAATATGCCGGTCTTAAATTTGCAAATAAATTTAAGGATTTACGAAGCTTTAACAGCCCTGCCTCTGGTCTTAATTCCGGTGCAAGCTTGTACCATGGAGATGTTGATGTATTGCCTCCGATTGATCCCATCAGTACTGCATCTGACGCTTTTGCTGTCGCGATTGCCTCATCCGTCAGCGGAACTCCGGTTGCATCGATGGAACAGCCGCCCATCAGAATCTCTGTATAATCAAATTTGTGTCCGTATTTATTTCCGATCGCATCTAATACCTTCTTTGCCTCTGTCACAATTTCCGGTCCGATTCCGTCACCGGAAATTACACCAATTTTGCATTCCATATCGTACTACCTCTCTTTTTCCATGTTTTCTATTATTATCCATGATAAATCATATGGGATTCTATTTCAATAAAAGCTGATATTGTACTTTTTCATGCATGTTATAACTTTGTATTATGATATATGATTTTAGTATTCCATAACGTGATACAAGCGCAGAGCTGATCCAAAAGGAAAAACCCCAAATCTCCTGTAAAACAGGAAATTCAGGGCTTCTGTAAACCTCATCAAAAATAGTTGCCTTGATTCAATGATTAAACGGCCTCTTCTGGCTTCTCAACTGCTGAGATTGCAGCCTTCTGCATTGGGATACGGCAGTTCTTGTTATTACCGAACTCTACGATCACCATATCATCATCGATATCAATGACTGTTCCGTAGAAACCACTTGTTGTTAAAATGGTATCTCCAACTGCAAGATCCTGCAGCATTAACTCTTTCTTCTGGGTCTCCTTCTTCTGTGGACGAATCATTAAGAAATACATAAATCCAAATAAAACGACCATCCAGATAATAATTCCAAGCCAGCCACCCGTAGCAGCTGTTGAATTTGCTAAAATTGACATGATCAATTTCCTCCTAAACTAACATACTATTGCTATTGTACACAAACTATGACCAATCAGCAAGCACTTTGTATGATTTTATCGTTTTTTTAGAAATCTCTGCTATCAAATGCATCACAGCTTCTATTTCTGCATCTCTTTTTCACGGTTGATCTGTCCCATTCCGTAAAGCTTTTCTTCTTTATAGGAATGGAAACGTCCCTCGTCAAGGGCATCGCGGATCTCTTCCATCATATTATTATAGAAATACAGATTATGAAGCACACATAAACGCATGCCAAGCATTTCCTTTGCTTTTAACAGATGACGGATATAGGCTCTGCTATAGGTACGGCATGCCGGACACTGGCAGCCCTCCTCGATCGGCCGCATGTCCTTTTCGTATTTCTGGTTGAACAGATTAATCTTGCCCTGATTCGTGTATACATGTCCATGACGTCCATTCCGGCTTGGATACACACAGTCAAAAAAGTCAACACCACGCTCCACACCCTCTAGGATGTTCGCCGGAGTTCCGACTCCCATCAGATAGGTCGGCTTATGAAGCGGCAGATATGGAACCGTCTCATCTAAAATATGGTACATTTCCTCATGCGTCTCGCCAACCGCAAGACCACCTACCGCATAACCATCCAGCTCCAGCTCCGAAATACGCTTTGCATGGTCAATACGGATATCCGGATAGATCGCACCCTGATTGATTCCAAACAGCAGCTGCTCCTTATTCACGGTATCTTCCAGACTGTTTAACCTTGCCATCTCCTTCTTACAACGCTCAAGCCATCTCGCTGTGCGTGCTACCGAATCCGATACATACTTATGGTCGGCTACACTCGAAGGACATTCATCAAATGCCATTGCAATTGTCGAACCAAGATTTGACTGAATCTGCATACTCTCCTCTGGTCCCATAAAGATCTTTGCCCCATCAATATGCGAGCGGAAATAGACACCTTCCTCTTTAATCTTCCTTAAACCAGCCAGGGAAAACACCTGAAATCCACCGGAATCTGTAAGAATCGGACGATCCCACACCATAAATTTGTGCAGGCCTCCCACTTCCTTGATCAGTTTGTCCCCAGTGCGCACATGCAGATGATACGTATTGGAAAGCTCCACCTGACATTTAATCTCTTTTAAATCCGTTGTGGAAACGGCGCCCTTAATTGCAGCAACCGTTCCAACATTCATAAAAACAGGTGTCTGGATATCGCCATGCACCGTGTGGAATACTCCGCGCTTCGCACGCCCCTCCTGCTTCAAAAGCTCGTATTTTGCCATTTTCATTCTCTCTTTCGATTTATTTATTCCCAATAGTATACCAACATCCACCAGGAAAAATCAACCGATTCGACGAATTAAAATACCATTTTGAAGCAATGTTGTATCGACGCAGTGGCGCTCGAAAAGAATTTCGCCATTTTTCGGTATTTCCACATCCTCTTCCGAGCAATTAATAATTACCTCAACATACTTGTCAACCCAGCCCATCTTGCGGAACTGGATCACTCTCGGATGATCCGCAAAATCGTTCGGGAAATGGAAATTACGGGATTTTAAAAGCGGTTCGCTTTTTCTTAAATGAATGAGCCTTGACACCATCTCAATACGCTCTTTGTATTTCCCAGCATCAATGTCATCCCATGGCATACATCTTCTGCAGTCCGGATCAAAGCTGCCCTCCATCGCAATTTCTGTTCCATAATAAATACATGGGCTTCCTGGCATCGCAAACAAAGCCGCAAGCTGTGCAAAATATTCATCGAGATTCTTTACATCCGAGCGCAGACGCTTCGTATCATGGGAGTCCAAAAGATTGAAAAGCACATCATTCGTCTGCTGCATATAGCTTGTATAGCAACGGTTGATCGTATATTCAAAATCCTGGTTCGTCAGACTTTTATCAATCCAGAAATCCTTAATACTCTCGCCAAGCGGATAATTCATAACCGCATCAAACTCATCACCACGCAGCCATGGCAGCGCATTGTGCCAGATCTCTCCCAAAATATAAATGTCCGGATTGATCTCCTTTAAGCGTGTATGAAGCTCCTTGCAGAACCGGTGGGAAACCTCATTGGCAACATCAAGGCGCAAGCCATCAATGTGGTAATTTTCCACCCAGTTCGCACAGATATCAATAAAATATTTCCGCACTGCCGGATTGTTCGTATTTAATTTTGGCATACCGTCAAAAAACGCGAACGTATAAAGCTGCTTTTTCTTTGCTGCACCATGTTCAAAATCAAGCGGCCACTCATTAATCATAAACCAGTCATAATACTCCGACTCCGGTCCCTTTTTAAGCACATCCTGCCACGGTGCAAAATAATAACCGCAGTGGTTAAACACACCATCTAACATCACACGCATGCCACGCTTATGCGCCTCTTCTACAAGCCGGATAAATGTATTTTCATCGCCAAAGTTCGGATCGATCTTCGTGTAATCCGTCGTATCATACTTGTGATTGCTCGGAGACTCATTGATCGGGGTCAGATAAAGACCTGTAATTCCAAGCTGCTCTAAATAATCGAGCTTTTCTATAATGCCGGCAAGATCCCCTCCAAAGCACTCCTCGTTTTTTACGCTGCCATGATTACGCCATGGTACAACGTTCTCAGGGTCATTCGAATGATCCCCATTGCAGAAACGATCCGGGAAAATCTGATACCATACCGTATCATTTACCCACTTTGGTGTCACCGGAATATCACATGGATTCATCCATGGAAAAACAAAGCACTGTCTGCTCCGTCCCTCAAGCTCCATCTGCTCGGCACTCACAAAACCATCCTCAAAATAGAACCATCTCTCATCATCTGTAATCAGCTCAAAATAATATTTTAAACGCTTAAACTCCGGCTTTACCGTCGTTGTCCACCAGATCTGATGCTTTAACTTCTTTTTAAAAATGATCGGTTCTTTCTCCCCATTCCAGTTCTCGCCGCCGCCTAAAATACCAGCAGCAAATGGATCTCCGAGAATGATATTGACCTCTTTCACATCATAGCCCGTCTTAATATTGATAATCAGCTCATCTTCGTTCAGTGGATAACAATAGTTGTCTGATGTCTGATGATATACTCCGTTAAATTCCATATTGCACCCCCGTGTTTTCCAATCTGGTCAGCTTCTATGCCCGGCCAGATATTTTTCGTAATTTTTAGTAGTT
>CAKRLN010000123.1 GCA_934359535.1 uncultured Lachnospiraceae bacterium | reverse complement strand
GAGCGTCTGACACCGGAAACAACTTATGATGTTAATGTAACGATTACTGGTGATGAGAACTATAATGATGTCACAGAGGCATTGTTTGTAAAAGATGCACAGACGAAGGCAAAACCGACTGAAAGCTGGGCGGACCATGCGAATACAGACTGGTATAATGACACGGATACAACCTTTACCTTGACAGAACCAGAGCAGCTTGCAGGACTTGCGGTGCTTGTCAAAGATGGAAATTCATTTAGTGGCAAGACAGTAATAATTGGTGCAGATATGGATCTGTCAGCATATCTGTGGGAGCCAATTGGAGATGGAGACTTAGTATATACAAATAATTGGTTTTACCAGAGCAAGTGGAGTGGCACATTGAATGGACAGAACTATAAGCTGACCGGAATCATTGGTATGGGAGACGTCTATACCGGTCTGACCGGATTCGTATACAAGGGAAGCGTTTATAACATCTTTATCGATGATTCTTACTTCTCAGGAGACAGTCAGGTTGGTTCTGTAGTAGGACGACTGGACAATTCCTATACTGGTAATAACATCAGCTACGCAGTAGTTGATGGATCTGAAAATATAGGTGGTATTGTGGGACTTGCATTGTGGAGCACGGCCGCACAGTGCGAATTCTATGGAAGAGCATATGGCGCAGACTTTATCGGTGGTATTGTTGGTTACTCAGATTGCTCGAACACAAGAAACTGTGCAGACTTTGGTGTGATCTATGGCGGTAACAATGGAAGCCGTGGCGGAATTGTCGGAAGAACACAGCACAGCGATACCGTATATAACTGCTATCATATCGGTATTGTGTCTACCACTGGTGGTTCGGAGCATACCGGAGCAATTGTCGGATATGTAGAAAAGAAATCAAAGAGCACCGGTAATGTAGCGGTAGACCAGTGTTACTTCTTAGATGGAAGTGCCGAAGGAAAGGACGCGATTGGTAAAGTTGGCAAGAAAGGTTTATCCAGCCAGAAGACAGCTTCCTTCAGTGGACCTGGAATCAAGATGTATGATGACTGCGAAACTGGAACAAGTGGCTGGACATTAGTGGATAAGCTCAATCACTGGACACAGCGTGTGGATGACTATAAGTGTGACATATGGGAAGTTAAGAACAACAAGTCTTATCCAACAATTATAGGACTGCCAAGAAAATAAGAGCAGCTGTACCCTTGGTACAAAAAATGACAGGAAACTTATTAGCAGAATCTGCGATCAGGCAGAAGAAAAAACAGACAGCAGGGGCGAAAGCTCCTGCTGTCTTGGTTTAGATATTAGAAAATCCATTTCCAAACACTTCGCTTGTGCTTGAAACAGAGATAAATGCATTCAGGCGGTTCTCATGGATATAGTTGCGGAGAACAATTGCCTGTCTTCTTGTCAGGGTTGTAAATACAATATGTTTATTTGCATGGGTATAAGCGCCCTGGCCGTCAACGATGGTGGCACCTTTATTTAATCCCTGTGTAATGTATTTACAAATTGGCTCCGGATCATCGCAGATGATCATAATGGATTTGCATAGAGTAATATTTTCGATAATGCTGTCGATCAAAAAGGATTTTACAGTCAGACCGACAAAGGAATAAAGTGCTGTTTTGATGTCGAATACGAAGCAGGCAAAAATGATCATTAATAAATCGGTAATAAATAAAGCCATGCCGATATCCTTCATGCTTGTATACTTCTTAATAATCATTGCAACCACATCGGTTCCACCGCTGGAAGCTCCAAGGTAGAATAACAGCGCAGAGCCGATTGCAGGCAGTGCAATCGCAAATAAAAGCTCTAACATTGGTTCATTGGACATTGGGTGATCCATAGGATAAACATGTTCAAATACAACTAAAAGAATTGAAAGCAGCATGCTGGCATAGGTTGTTTTGACTGCGAAGGAGCGTCCGAGTGCCAGAAGACCAAGAACAAGCAATGCCGTGTTTGCAAGAAAGGAAAAGGTACTTGCAGAAAGCGGTGTGATCTGTGCAACAACAACCGCGAATCCGGTAATGCCGCCGAATACAAAGTTATTTGGAAATTTAAAGAAGTACACACCGAAGGCCATGATAAAAATACTGATTGTGATTAAGGTGTAGCTTTTTAATACGTGTATAATTTTGGATGATTTGTCTTGGGTCATAAAAGTTCTCCTGTGTATAAAATAACGGATAGTGGCAGCTTCTGATGCTGGCTTTTGTCCGCTTATTATACCACCATATTCTCAGGTATCCAAGAAGAAAGTGACTTTTGTTCATAAAAAATGCTTCCATGCTGGCTTTAAAAATATGGTATGCAGAATTGCAAAAATAAGATAAAATAGAGAAGATATTTGAATGAATCGAAAGTATGCTATCATACAGCTTAAGAAAGGAACAGCCATGCGAAAACAATTTGTCCGATATGTCTCCCAGAATATGCTTGGTATGCTTGGAATGTCCTGCTACATTCTCGCAGATACCTATTTTATTTCAAAGGCAGTTGGTGCTGATGGAATTACCGCGCTCAACCTTGTGCTTCCAGTATACAATCTGATTTTTGCGATTGGATCTATGATCGGAGTCGGTTCCGCGATCCGCTTTGTGGTTGAACGTGGAAAAGGCGGAAAACATGCCGAAAGCTGGTTTTTCCATGCTCTCGCATGTGCCGGTATCATCAGCCTGTTTTTTATGGCTGTTGGCATTATGATTCCGGACAGGCTGGTTGCGCTGCTTGGCGGTGATCCGTCAATCGTTGCGGTCGGCACAAACTATACCCGCATTTTTATGATTTTTACACCATTTTTTATGTGGAATTATATCTGCAATGCGTTTGTAAGAAACGATGGCAGTCCGTCTATCGCCATGGCTGCTACACTTTTCAGCAGCCTGTTTAATATTGTATTTGACTATATCCTGATGTTCCCGCTCGGACTGTCCATGGAAGGAGCCGCACTTGCAACCGCCTGTTCCCCAATCATCGGTCTTTTGATCTGCATGGTACATTTCCGTTCGGATAAAAACACCATAAAGCTCTCCCCGGTGCTTCCCTCCATACGCAGGCTTGTCCATTCCTGTCAGGTCGGTGTTTCCGCATTTGTCGGAGAATTTTCTTCGGGTGTAATCACAGTCATTTTTAATATGCTCATTCTCTCTCTCGCTGGAAATACTGGTGTTGCGGCCTATGGTGTTGTTGCAAATACCTCTCTTGTGGCGGTCTCCCTGTTTAACGGAATCGCGCAGGGTTCACAGCCACTTATCAGTCTTTATTATGGAAAAGGCGAAAAACAGAACGTCTCCCGGATCTTAAAGATGGCTCTTACAAGTACACTTGGCCTGTCCATTTTTCTGATTGCTGGAATCTATTTTTTTGCGCCTGCCGTTGTTTCCGTCTTCAACAGCGAAAACAATGCAGCACTCGCTTCTTATGCCGAAACCGGACTGCGCATTTATTTTACAGGATTCCTTTTTGCTGGAATGAATATTGTCGGTTCTGCCGCCTTAAGTGCCGTAGAATCCGTAAAAGCAGCATTTGCAGCATCCATTCTACGCGGATTTGCTGCAATTAGTGTGTTCGCTTTCCTGTTATCAGCGTTTTTCGGCTTAAATGGTGTCTGGGCAGCCTTCCCAGCAGCTGAGCTTGTTACGCTGTTTGTCACTGCTTTTGGGCTTCATCAGCTCCAATCGCCTGCAGTGCCTTTAAAAGATCATCGCTCTCAATGTCACTGAGCGCAGTCAACGCCTTCTCCAGTGTCACGACCGGTGCCTTTCTGTCATGCTCACTGCATCCTGCTCCGCAGGTCATGCAGTTGTGCGTACATTCTTCCTTTAATTTCTCCATATCTGCCATAATCATTACTCCTTCCTATTTACAATATCATTAGGTAATTGCGAAACTCACTTTTATTCACATTTTATTGTTCAAAGTGACAAAAATCTTCGAAGACACGCTTTCGCTACGTGTCGCTCACAGCGGTACATAAGCGACCAGAATACGGTCGCTAAGTACCGGTGGCTCCCCAGTGTCTTCTTAATCTTTTTGTCACTTTTCACAATAGAATTCAGCCTAACTATGAGTTTCGCAATTACCTGTACAATATAATTCAGGCAATTACCTAAATATAATATCGCTGCGCTCATTATATCATGCGCTTCGCACATGATACATATTTTTTTTCTGCTCAACAATTGTTTTTGTTCATAAAAATGTTACAGTTCACACGCACCATTCGCAAAACGCACGTTTTTCGGCTGGCATTAAAGCAGCGCAACAGGACGAAAACAGGAGAAAGTCATATAAAGCAGCGTGACAGGGCGAAAACAGGACAAAATTTGAAGAATCGCCCGAAAAAAAGGTATCAGTTATGAAAAAAGATGGGAATAAGGGCTTTTTGATTGCATAATAGCCAAAATAACCCTAAATTTTAGTGATTTTAGGGCGATTACAGAGAAAAAGTGCAATATAGCCCATATCAGTGCATTTTAAATGGGATAACAGTCTGAAATACCACAAAACAGGGCTATTTTCTCAGAAAAAACAGATATTAGCCCTCGAGTATTTGATTTTATGTTTTTATTTACAGGATATCGTTGGCATGATAGAATATTTGCATAAATATCCGATTGGAAAAGGGGAAAATTGTGCTATTTGAACATGCAAAAAAAGAAATTGATTATTTGAATGCAAAAATCAGACAATTAGAGACAGAAATTGCACAGCTTCCGGAAGGGAGCTTGTTTTGCTCAAAAAATGGTTCTCAGTATAAATGGTATACGACACGAAGTGGAACAACCATGTACCTTGCAAAAGAGAACAGAAATCTTGCCAGGCAGCTTGCAAAGCGCAAATACCTGACGAATGAACTGGAAGCATTTCTTCAGGAAAAAAAGGCAGTTGAATCCTATCTCAGGAGATGTGAACATGGAAAATATCAGAAAAAAAGACAGAAATTGATGGAAAATGCAGAATTTCACATGCTTTTGGAAGAGATACTTTTTACTGAAAATGAGCAGATAAAAAAGTGGATCAGCCAGTCCTATGAGACGAATCCGAAGATGCCTGAGCAGAAAGTCCACAAAACTTATCAAGGAGTATACGTCCGGTCAAAGTCGGAAGTGCTCATATCTAATACGTTATTCACGAATCAAATTCCATTTCGATATGAAAATTTAATACAGATTCAGGATATTGTGTTATATCCGGATTTTACAATCCTTCATCCACGCACAGGAAAGATTTATTATTGGGAACATTTCGGGATGATGGATGATGAGGCTTATATGAATTCTTTTTTGAAAAAGATAAAATTATACCAATCAGAGGGCATCATTCCATCGGTGCAGCTGATCATGACATTTGAGACAAAACAGCACCCATTGGATTATGAATATGTTCAGAATCTGGTAAATTATTATTTTGCCTAGAAATTAACGATAAACGATAAAACCTATAGCAGAGAGGAATAAGATGAAAGATGCAGGAAAAATGGATTCAAATCCTTGTGCAACATGCACATGTAAAAAGCTGAAAATAGCATGCAAAAACAAATAAAAAAAGATGGAAAACCCATATTATTCTAATCTCTGACATCAAAAATAAACAAAAAACAGGAAAAACAGAATATGTGGTTTAACGGTTGCGCGCCTGATGAAATGTGAAATTTCACGAAAGTACGCAGACTTTTTTTGTAAGTATTCACTAAAAATAGCAGATGACTATTAGAATATATGCCAATTGCAACAACTTCTTGTTTTGTTTAAACTTGTATTACAGCGTTGCAACCGCTTGCGCAATTTTGCGTTGCAAGGTGCGCTGGAAATACTTTTCCGAAGTGGGATTCGGGGAATCAAGGGAGGAAAACATGGCAAGGAAAACATGGATGAAAAGGGCAGCAAGCATCGGGCTTGCGATGGCTCTGCTCGCAGGTACTGTTGCTACGACAGATTTTGGCAATGGAATTGTCTGGGCAGCGGAGAATGAAGATGCAGCTGAGGAAGGCTATCAGCTTACCGCTGAGAATACGGATGTGGAAGTAGAAGCCGGAACAAAAGTAGATCTGTCGGTGAAGCTCACAAACAATGGAGAGGAGATTACAGATTTATCGGATACCGATCTGAATTTATGGTGGTGGGTTGACACCTGGAACGATCATGCAGATGGAAGTGACAAAGGAGATTTTACAAGTAAAGATGAAACTGGAAAATCATTTTCGGCATCGTATGTTCCAAATGAAGAGGGAACCTATTATCTGATCGCAGAATTACAGGAGGGAAATAAAACTCTGACGAAAACCTGTGTCACGATTACGGTAAAGAAAGCCAGCTTTGATGTTCCAAAGGCAGAGTCAGATCTTTATGTAGATCAGGTAAATGGATTAACCGAGGATTTTATCCGCGGTGTTGATATTTCTTCTGTCGTATCAGAATATGAGAGTGGTGTAAAGTACTATGATTTTGATGGCACAGAGCTTGCACTTACTTCGGAAAACGGAGAGAAGACATTTTTTGATTTTCTGAAGGAAAGTGGAGTAAACTGGGTCAGAGTAAGAGTATGGAATGATCC
>CAKRLN010000122.1 GCA_934359535.1 uncultured Lachnospiraceae bacterium | reverse complement strand
TTCTGCTGAATATTTTGCCCGGGCAGGCATTACTTTATTCCAGAAAATGGGCATTATCTCACATATATGCTTTGGGGCAGAATGCCAGGACTTATCCCTTCTTATGCAGATTGCTTCGGTTCTTTTGGATGGGAAAGGAGCCTACATGGAATGTCTTTCAAAGGAACTGAAAAAAGGAGCTTCCTTTGCAGCCGCAAGAAGCAGCTGTCTTCTTCCGCTTTTAAAAGCGTCCGGTTTTTCATCTGACGAGCTGACAAGGGTATTAAATTCCCCGAATAACATCCTTGCGATTGAATATTTAAAGGCTCTTTCTTCTGTGCCTATGGCTTGTTCCATGACACCGGTTCTGATTCCGCGTGCCGGAGCAGGCTACCACGATCCGTCCATCGCCTCCCCGCTTGCCTCCGCAACTGCAATCCGGAAGGTGCTTTATGAGGCTTCCCACTCTGACCTGCCTGTTTCTGAGGTTTTGGATACACTTACCGGTGCCGTGCCAGAAAAAAGCCTGTCTGTTCTGTCAGATTATGCAAAACGGGCACCGTTTCTTTCTAAAGACTGCCTCTCTGCAATCCTTGGCTACCGACTTCTCTCATGCACAGAGGACTTTTCGGTATTTGCAGACTGTAACAGGGAGCTGGGCTTTCGTATCCAAAAAAGACTGCCCGAATATACTGGATTTTCCCAGTTTACCGCGCTTTTAAAATCCAAGGAGCTTGCTTACACAAGAATCAGCCGCGCACTGCTTCATATTCTGCTTGATATCCGACAGGAGGACTATGCTTTTGCCAAAACGCCAGACAGCATTCCTTATCTTCGCATTCTTGGCTTCCGGAAGCATGCATCACCGCTTCTTTCCGCATTAAAAAAAGAAGCATCCGCGCCCCTCATCACAAAGGTTGCTGATGCCTCAAAAAGCCTTGATGCCCATGCCTTTTCCATGCTGAAAAAAGATCTTTTTGCCGCGGATTTATACCGTCAGCTTGTAATTTCAGCCGGCGGAAGCTGCCCAAAAAATGAATTCACACGCGGTCTTGTGATCATCCCTTAAGCTCCTGCACGGCTGCCCCATACTCCATCAGCGTGCCCGCCTTCCGGAGCTTTTTGAGCTGCTTTTTCTTATCCGGGAACAGCTCAATCCAATAGCCCCACAGCTCCTTTAACCGGAACAATACATTCCGGTCTCCTGAAATATAGGTCTGATAGCCCGATACGATCGCATCATGAAACCCGAAAAATTTCTCTTTGTCAAATGCCATTTCTTTTCCATCCCGGATCTCACCAGCAAGCTGTGGATTCCATAGAAGTCCCCGTCCAAGCATGATACGTTCACATTCCGGAATCCGTTTCTTCCATTTCCCATAATCTGAAAGGCTAAAAAGATCGCCGTTATAGCACACCGGACAGCTGCACTGTTCCAGTGCTGCCAAAAAGGCATCCAGATGTACCACACCACGGTAATATTCCTTCTGTAATCTCGGATGTATAATCAGCTCAGCAAATGGAAATTTCTGATAAACGCCAAGAAGTCTCTCCCATTCTTCCTCTTCTTCCACCCCAATACGTGTCTTAACAGAAAGCGGTACCTCAGACTGACTAAAGTACGTGTCAAAAAACCAGATAAGTGCGTCCGGGTCCTTTAAAAATCCCGCTCCTTTTCCCTTTGCCGTAACGGTTCCGGACGGACATCCCAGATTCAAATTGACCTCCGTATAGCCAAGGCCGGATAACTCCTTACTAATGGAAATCAGATCCTCTACGCGGTTTGTCATAACCTGCGGAACAAGATTGATCCCCTTATTATTCTCCGGGAGAATATCCCGTTTTTCCCTCGCATCCATGTTTTTCTTCGTATGCGGAGTGATAAACGGTGTGAAGTACTTCTCCACACCGCCATAATAATTCTCATAGGCATTCCGGAATACAAATCCGGTAATGCCCTCCAAAGGTGCCATTGAAATCTGCATCTTTTAAAGCTCCATAATAATTTCTCTTGCCAGCTCTTCCTCGATCGGTCTTGCATAAACACCCGGTGTATATTCCACAACCTCACCGATGCCCTTCTGTAATACAAACCGAAGCTTGCCATCCCTTACCTTCTTATCCGTGTAAAGCTTATGTACCAGTTCTTCCCTGTCAATATAATCCGGAATGGTAACCGGAAGCCCGACGCGTTCATAAAGTGCTGTCACACGTTCTGCTTCCTCCTCTGACATATAGCCAAGTCTCGCAGACAGCTGCACCTCTGCCGCCATACCAATCGCAAGTGCTTCCCCATGGAGGAGCTTATAACCGCTCACGGTCTCAATCGCCCGTCCAACCGTATGTCCAAGGTTTAAGATTTCGCGCAGTCCGCTCTCCTTTTCATCTTTCATGACTACCTGATATTTGATGCTGCAGTTGTTTTCTGTAATGTACTCACAGGCAAACTTCTTATAGTTCAATATATCGTCCAGATTCTCTTCGATAAATTCAAACATATCCATGCTTGCAAGGCAGGCATGCTTGATCGTCTCTGCCATTCCGCTTCTCATCTGCCGGTCTGGAAGAGTCTTCCAGCAGGCAATGTCAATATACACCTTCTTGGGCTGATTGAAAAGTCCGATCAGATTCGTTGCAAGCGGCGTATCCACTGCTGTTTTTCCTCCAATCGATGCATCGGCTGCCGCAAGCAGGGTTGTTGCATAATTGATAAACGGAATTCCTCGTCCATAGGTTCCTGCAAGAAAGCCTGCAAGATCCGATACCACACCGCCGCCGACTGCGATCACGCAGCAGTCCCTGCGATACCCCTTTTCTAACATGGCATCCTCAAGCCTTGCCTTTGTTTCTCTTGTCTTGCTCTTTTCCCCTGCTGCAAAGACAAACATATCGACCCGGTAACCAGCCCGCATCAGCTTCTCACAGATCGGTTTCGCATAAAGATCCCGTACATTCGTATCGGTGATCACCGCAAAACGCTTGATTTTTCCAACTAACCCTTTCTCAATGTCCTCAACAAGCTGGTTAAAAAGCTCGTATCCAATCTCGATATCATAGCTGTCATCGACTACCTTTTTTAATTCCACATTAAATGAACTCATTTCACACCTCTTTTTGCTTTATCACTTTGCCGTCATAATGTAACAGTATAATACATTATAACGCATTTTCCTACCAGAACTTCTTTTTTTTGAAAATAAAAAGCGAAATGAGAATAATAATCACGCAGACAAAAATAATGACCGGATATCCAAAGCGGCTGTAGATTTCCGGCATATATTTAAAATTCATCCCATACCAACCGGCTACAAGTGTCAGCGGAAAGCAGATCGTTGTCACCATCGTGAGCGCCTTCATCACATCGTTCTGACGGATCTCGATCTCCGACTGATAGACCTCCTGCACCTGTATCATATACTCCCGCATCATCTGCGTCTGTCCCGCAAGCAGGCTTGCCCGTTCCTTAAAGCCACATACCCAGTCAAGCTCATGTTCTCCCGGAAAGATTCCATTCTCCCCTTCTAACTTCTGTCCAAGCTCGACAAGCTGGTTATAATAACGGTAAAACCGCGCAATCTGCTTCTTGAGTGGAAGCATCCCGGCTGGAAGCTTTGGCACATCCCCGGCAAGCACCTTCTCCTCAAGTCCTGTAATCTGAAGCTCCACCGACTGTAAAAATTCCAGATCATGCTGTAAAATTCCAAAAAACCAATGCTCCAGCAGCCATGACCTTGGACACCCTTCCCCATTCTCCCGTTTTGCCATAAGCTCTGTCATAAGCTTGGCAAGTGATGGATGATCGCCCACAATAAGAAACACCTCTTTCCCAAGCCAGATCCGGTAACGGATGTCTGCCTCCGAAAGCGTCTGCGAGGGCACTTCCATCTGGATGACTAAAAAGCTTCCACCGCTTTCCATTCTGCAATAGTGTGGTACATCCGAAAATGGGCGGATACAAAAGTCTTTTGCTTTCTCTTCTGCATCCGCCCATTCTTTTTTCGTCATAACTGCGATATATAATTTTTCATTTCGCCTGTTCCATGTCCACGTATCCATACCATATCAGTATGTACCGTTTTTTCTTTTTCATGCAGCCCGCTCTTTTATGATCGTTAAATCCCGGCTGCCTCTTTTGCAAGGCGGTCGGCCTCTTCATTGCCTTCCACACCGGAATGCCCTTTTACCTTGACAAATGTAATCTTGATCTGGTCTTTCACGGACTGGATAAAATCATAGTACGCGATCGTCCCCTTTTTATTGCGTTTCCAGCCTCCGGTTGCCCATTTTTCAATGCCCATATAATCATAATAGATCGTAATCTCCAAAATTCCAAGCTCTATTGCTTTTTGGATTGCTGCAGTGCTTCCTAAAATTTCTCCGGCAACGTTGTGCATCGATGCCATCTCCTCATCGCATCCTGCGCCCTGAAGAAGCTCCTTTTTGCCATCGTGTACTAAAAAACCGCCATAGCCATATACCTTCGTCGCCTTATTATATGAGCCATCCACAAATGCATAGCAGGTGGAAGCGCAGCTTTTCTCCTGCATAGCTTCCTTTTTCTCCTCTATTGCCTCCATCTGTGTTGCCTCCGGTCTAAAGAGCTCTGGAACAACTGCAAAAAATACCAGATTTTCCGTTCCTTTATTGATAAAGCTGTGAATATGTCCCTCCGGGCAGTAATGTGCATCGCCCGGATATAAAAGCTCCTCTTCCCCGTCATAGAGCATTGTTCCAACACCCTCTAACACGTAGATGATCTCACTGTTTCCTTCATGGCGGTGAAGACCGATTGATGCTCCCGGCTCTAACGTCCCATACATGATTTTTGCAGAGCCGTCATCAAACATTTTCGGGCGGAATACCTTTTCCCCACCCTTAAAGTTTGCAAGCTCTTTTTCTTCCATCTTTTTAAACTCAATTTTCATACTGCCTGTTCCTTTCTCATCCCATTCTCATCTCACGCATCTCTTCTTCTGATTCTGGCTCACGTCCCATGCCACTTTTTTCTATGTGCTTTACTGCTGCCCGTCACCTTGTACCATGCAGACCGGCATCCCAGGCATCCGTAAGCCGTGGCAGTGTCCATGCGGCATTCGCCGGACTTGTCGATGGCATTTTGGTGCAGGGCACTCCGGTTTTTGGATAAACGTATTTCTGATACAGCTCATATGCCTTTGTTCCGTTTGCAAGAATCCTTGTAATCCGCGCTTCCTCTAAAATCCGTCCGATCGCATTCGGCTTTACATTCCGGATACTTGAATCCGAGGAGCCGATAATCTCACAGGAAGCAATCACATCCCAGAGTGCGATATGATGCGCATGGAGCATGGCTTTCTTTTCTTCGATATTCTGCGGCACCAGAGCCTTTAAAACCGATGCGATCATTTTCCAGAAGCGGTTCTGCGGATGTCCATAATAGAACTGCTGTTCCCTGGATTTTACAGACGGAAAGCTGCCAAGGATCAAAACCTCAGACTCCCCGTCATAAACCGGAGCAAAGGTATGACAAACGGTTTTATATTTTTCCTGCATAAGTCTTTAAATTTCCTCTTTTCCACCTGTTTTTGCACGGATGACCGTAAGAATCACGATAAGCAGTACGATGCAGACCGGAAGCACAAGTCCTGTCAGTGCGAAAAGCCCTGCTGCCATAAAAATTCCGATCAGGAAATATCCGGTCAGGCAGCATGCAGCAACAACCATTACATAAGGAAGCTGTGTCACAACATGGTTCACATGCTCACAGTGTCCTCCTGCCGAAGCCATGATCGTTGTATCCGAAATCGGTGAGCAATGGTCTCCACATACAGCGCCTGCAAGACAGGACGCAATGGAAATCACCATCATCTGTCCTTCCGGAAACACGCCGATTACGATCGGAATTAAGATGCTGAAGGTTCCCCAAGAGGTTCCTGTCGCAAATGCCAAAAATGCCGCAACAAGGAAAATGATCATCGGTAAAAATCCCTGCATGGCATTTGCAGAATGTGCCACAAGCCCTGCAACAAAATATTTCGCACCGAGAAGATTCGTCATGCCCGAAAGTGTCCATGCCATCGTAAGAATGAGAATCGGTGCAATCATCGACTGAAAGCCTTCCGGAATACATTTCGTAAACTCCGAAAAGTCCAGTACATCGCGCAGCATATAATAAAAAAAGGTAAACACCAGTGTCACCGCACCGCCAAGCACAAGTCCGATCGAAGCATCCGAGCCGGCAAACGCATCCACAAACGATGCCCCGTCAAAAAAGCCGCCCGTATAAATCATTGCCACAATGCAGCTTACAATAAGCACAACAACCGGAAGCACAAGATCCAGCACATGTGCCTTTTCATTTACGACTTCCTCTTCATTCCCCTCATACGGTCTTCCAGGAGTCGTAAACAGATCCCCCGCAATCGCATTGATCTCATGCTTTTTCATCAGGCCAAAATCCACACGGAGCACAGTGACAAACACAACCATCACAAGCGTCAGCACCGCATACAGGTTGTAGGGAATCGTCTGTAAAAAGACTGCAAATCCATTAATATCTGCATCCGCCGGAACCGATGAGGTAACTGCGGCAGCCCAGGAGCTGATCGGCGCAATGATACAC